>NZ_DJTF01000098.1:0-25101 GCF_002438125.1 Pseudomonas sp. UBA6315 | reverse complement strand
GACCCGGTACGCCAGGAAGAATTCACCGCCAGCCGTGGCCGTGGTGCCCAGCTCAATGGCCGTCGCCTGCGCGTCAGCTCGCGCACCAGCCTGGACGGCGCCCTGCTGGGCACCGGTTTCCCGTTCCGTGACAACCAGATGGCCGACATGGACAACTACCTGGGCATGTTCCGCGCCCTGACTGGCCAGACCGCCGGCATCCGCCGCGCCGGTTCCGCCAGCCTGGACCTGGCCTACGTCGCCGCCGGCCGTTTCGACGCCTTCTGGGAGTCGGGCCTGTCCGAGTGGGACATGGCTGCAGGCGTGCTGCTGATCCAGGAAGCGGGCGGCCTGGTGAGCGACTTCAACGGTGGCCACGACTTCCTCGACAAGGGCCACATCGTCGCGGGCAACATCAAGTGCTTCAAGGCCGTGCTGACCGCTATCCAGCCGCACCTGCCCGAGCACATGAAGCGCTAAGCGCAGATTGCAGGCACAAAAAAAAGCACCTCTTGGGGTGCTTTTTTTGTGCCTGCGATTTCATGTGCTGACCTCATCGCGGATGAAACCGCGATGAGGCCGGTACAAATCACTGCCCAGCTTCGCTGAGGATCAGCTTGCCATTCTTGTCCAGCGGAATGGTCGAACCCGGCTCACGGTCCATTTTCACGCGGCCCACCTGCTCACCAATGGAATAGGTGACGTTGTAGCCCACCACTTTCTCGCTGATGTCATTGACCGTGTTGCAGCGGGTTTGCGTGGTGGTATAGGTGTCACGCTGCTGCATGCCTTCCTGCACCTTGTTGCCCGCATAGCCACCACCGACCGCACCGGCCACGGTGGCGATCTTCTTGCCGGTGCCGCCGCCGATCTGGTTGCCCAGCAGGCCGCCAGCGAGGGCGCCCACCACGGTACCGGCGATCTGGTGCTGGTCCTTGACCGGCGCCTGACGGGTCACAGCGACATCCTTGCAGACCTCGCGCGGTGTCTTCACCTGCTGCTTGATTGGCTGCACGTCGGTGACCTGGGCGTATTCAGGCCCTTTGTTCACCAAGCTGTAGGTCGCCACAGCACCTCCGGCAGTTACACCGACAGCACCCAGTACCGCACCCACCAGCATTGATTTGTTCACTTGAACCTCCTGATCGTACCCGCGGGGCTCAGCCCGCCTTCTCCCTGCCTTGGAGCAAAAAAAAAGGCGCGAGTTCAACACTCGCGCCTTTTTGACCGCCGAACGGCGTGGAGTCAGCCCTTATGGACGCTCATCCACTCCCTCGTTCTTGGCAGGCGGGATCAGGTCTTCGCTGTTCAGGTTCAGCCAGATCAACACCACGTTGGCGATGTAGATCGACGAGTAGGTACCGGCCATGACACCGATGAACAGTGCCAGAGAGAAGCCGAACAGGTTGTCACCGCCGAAGAACAGCAGCGCGGCGATCGCCAGCAAGGTCGAAACCGAGGTGGCGATGGTGCGCAGCAGGGTCTGGGTAGTCGAGACGTTGATGTTCTCGATCAGCGAAGCCTTGCGCATCACCCGGAAGTTCTCGCGCACCCGGTCGAACACGACGATGGTGTCGTTGAGCGAGTAGCCGATGATCGCCAGCACCGCCGCCAGCACCGTCAGGTCGAAGGTGATCTGGAAGAACGACAGGATACCCAGGGTCACCACCACGTCGTGGATCAGCGACACGATGGCGCCAACCGCGAACTTCCACTGGAAGCGGAACGCCAGGTAGATGAGGATGCCACCCAGCGCCAGCAGCATGCCGAGGCCGCCCTGGTCGCGCAGCTCTTCACCCACCTGCGGGCCGACGAACTCGACGCGCTTGAGCGTTGCCGGGTTGTCACCGCCGATCTTCTGCAAGGCTGCAGCGACCTTGTTGCCCAGCTGCGGGTCATCACCCGGCATGCGCACCAGCAGGTCGGTGGTGGCGCCAAAGCTCTGCACCACGGCCTCATGGAAGCCGGAGTTGACCAGCTCGCTGCGCACGGTCTGCAGGTCGGCCGGGCGCTCGTAGGTCAGCTCGATCAGCGTACCGCCGGTGAAGTCCAGGCCGAAGTTGAGGCCTTTATGCCACCAGCTGAACAGCGCCAGCACGGTGAGGAGCACGGTAATGGCGAACGCGACATTGCGCACGCCCATGAAATTGATGGTTTTCATCGCAGCTCCCTCAAACCCACAGCTTCTTGATGTCACGCCCGCCGCAGGTCAGGTTGACCATTGCACGGGTCACCATGACGGCGGTGAACATCGAGGTGAAAATCCCGAGCGACATGGTAACCGCAAAGCCCTTGACCGGGCCGGTGCCCATGGCGAACAGGATGCCGCCGACCAGCAGGCTGGTCAGGTTGGCGTCGATGATCGCGGTGTAGGCGCGGTTGAAACCTTCGTGAATGGCACGCTGCACCGACATGCCGGCTTTGAGCTCCTCGCGGATACGCGAGAAGATCAGCACGTTGGCGTCCACCGCCATACCCATGGTCAGCACGATACCGGCGATACCCGGCAGGGTCAGGGTCGCGCCCAACAGCGACATCAGTGCCAGCAGCAGCACCATGTTGCCGGCCAGGGCCACGGTGGCGATCACGCCGAAGCCGCGGTAGATGGCGATGATGAACAGCGAGACGAACAGCATGCCCCACAGCGACGCATCGACACCCTTGGTGATGTTGTCGGCACCCAGGCTTGGGCCGATGGTACGTTCTTCGGCGAAGTACATCGGCGCGGCCAGGCCACCAGCACGCAGCAGCAGGGCCAGTTCAGACGATTCGCCCTGGCCGTTCAGGCCGGTGATGCGGAACTGGCTGCCCAGCGGCGACTGAATGGTCGCCAGGCTGATGATCTTCTTCTCTTCCTGGAAGCTCTGTACCGGCACTTCCTTCTCGACGCCGTCGACGGTCTGCTTGACGTAGCGGGTGACCGGCTTCTGCTCGATGAAGATCACCGCCATGCTGCGCCCGACGTTGCTGCGCGTGGCGCGGCTCATCAGCTCGCCGCCGTGGCCATCCAGGCGGATGTTCACTTGCGGGCGACCGTGCTCGTCGAAGCTGGCCTGGGCGTCGGTGACCTGGTCACCGGTGATGATCAGGCCACGCTCGACCGGGGCGGAACGGCCGCCCTCACGGAACTCGAAGACCTCGGTGGTCGCCTTGGACGCGCCTGGCTCGGCACCGAAGCGGAACTCCAGGTTGGCGGTCTTGCCGAGGATACGCTTGGCCTCGGCAGTGTCCTGCACGCCTGGCAGCTCGACCACGATGCGGTTGGCGCCCTGGCGCTGGACCAGCGGCTCGGCCACGCCCAGCTCGTTGACCCGGTTGCGCACGGTGGTGAGGTTCTGCTTGATCGAGTATTCGCGGATCTCGGCGACTTTCGCCTGGGTCAGCGCCAGACGCAGCACGGCGACATCGTTGCGCTCGGTGGTGGTCAGGTCGAAATCATTGAAATTCTTGCGGATCAGGGCACGTGCCTGTTCGCGGGTAGCATCGTCAGCGAAGCCCAGCATGATGCCGCCATCCTGCTGAGGCAGGCTGCGGTAGCGGATGCGCTCTTTGCGCAGCAAGGTCTTGACCTCGCCTTCGTAGACTTTCATGCGGGCGCTCATGGCCTTGTCCATGTCCACTTCCAGCAGGAAGTGCACACCACCGGACAGGTCCAGGCCCAGCTTCATCGGGCTTGCACCCAGGTTACGCAGCCATTGCGGGGTGGTCTGTGCCAGGTTCAGGGCCACGACGTAATCATCGCCCAGTGCCTTGCGCACTACATCCTTGGCTGGCAGCTGGTCTTCCTGGTTGGTCAGGCGTACCAGCCCGCTGCCCTTCTCGCCCAGGCTCGCGCCCTTGACGGTGATGCCGGCATCGCTCAGCGCCTTGGTGACGCGATCGAGTTCGGCCTGGCTCACATGCAGCGCCGAGCTGGCACCGCTGATCTGCACCGCAGGGTCATCCGGGTAGAGGTTGGGAGCGGAATAAATAAAACCGATCGCCAGTACCAACACGATCAGTGCGTATTTCCACAGAGGGTATTTGTTCAGCATCACGCCGCCCGTTCAAGACGCGGGGCGCGTTGCGCGCCCCGACTGGAAAGAAAAACCGGTAACTCAGATAGCCTTGAGCGTACCTTTTGGCAGGGTCGCGGCAATGGCGCCCTTCTGGAACTTCAGCTCGACGGTGTCGGATACTTCCAGAACCACGAAATCGTCGGAAACCTTGACGATCTTGCCGGCGATGCCGCCGTTGGTCACAACTTCGTCACCTTTTTGCAAGTTGCTCAGCAGGTTTTTCTGCTCTTTGGCACGCTTGGCCTGCGGGCGCCAGATCATCAGGTAGAAGATGACCAGGAAACCGACCAGGAAAATCCACTCGAAGCCGGTACCGGCTGGGCCGGCGGCGGGTGCTGCTGCGTCCGCGTAGGCGGCGGGGATCAAGAAGCTCATTGGGCACTCCTAATGTAATTTTCTAATAATGGATGCGAACAGTCAGTCCAAAGGCGGCACAGGCAGCCCGCGCTTGGCGTAGAAGGCGTCGACAAAGGCGGCCAATTTACCCTGTTGAATAGCCTCGCGTAAACCGGCCATCAAGCGCTGGTAATGGCGCAAGTTGTGGATGGTATTCAGCATGCTGCTCAGCATTTCGCCACACTTGTCCAGGTGATGCAGATAAGCGCGGGAGAAGTTGCTGCAGGTGTAGCAGTCACAGGTCGGATCCAGCGGCGAATCATCATGGCGATGGAACGCGTTGCGGATCTTGATCACCCCTGTATCGACGAACAGGTGGCCGTTGCGCGCGTTGCGCGTAGGCATCACGCAGTCGAACATGTCGACGCCGCGGCGCACACCCTCAACGAGATCTTCCGGTTTGCCTACCCCCATAAGGTAACGAGGTTTGTCAGCGGGCATCTGCGCGGGCAGGTAGTCCAGCACCTTGATCATCTCGTGCTTGGGCTCGCCCACCGACAGGCCGCCGATCGCCAGGCCGTCGAAGTCGATGTTGACCAGCGCTTCCAGCGAACGCATGCGCAGGTCCTGGTACATGCCGCCCTGGACGATGCCGAACAGCGCCGCGGAGCTGTCGCCGTGGGCGTTCTTCGAGCGCTGGGCCCAGCGCAGCGACAGCTCCATGGAGGTGCGCGCCACGTCGTGCTCGGCCGGGTACGGCGTGCACTCGTCGAAGATCATCACGATGTCCGAACCCAGGTCACGCTGCACCTGCATGGACTCTTCCGGGCCCATGAACACCTTGGAGCCGTCGACCGGCGAGGCAAAGGTCACGCCCTCTTCCTTGATCTTGCGCATGGCGCCCAGGCTGAACACCTGGAAGCCACCGGAGTCGGTCAGGATCGGGCCCTTCCACTGCATGAAATCGTGCAGGCCGTTGTGCTTCTTGATCACCTCGGTGCCCGGGCGCAGCCACAGGTGGAAGGTGTTGCCGAGGATGATCTCGGCACCGATGGCCTCGATGTCACGCGGCAGCATGCCCTTGACCGTGCCATAGGTGCCCACCGGCATGAACGCCGGGGTTTCTACCGTGCCACGGGGGAAGGTCAGGCGGCCACGACGGGCCTTGCCGTCGGTGGCCAGCAGTTCGAAGGACATTCGACAGGTGCGACTCATGCTTGATCCTCGGGGCCACGCGGCGCCGGATTGCGGGTGATGAACATGGCATCACCGTAACTGAAGAAGCGGTAACCGTTTGCCACCGCCGCCGCGTAGGCAGCCATGGTTTCGGGGTAACCGGCGAAGGCCGAGACCAGCATCAGCAGCGTGGACTCCGGCAGGTGGAAGTTGGTGACCAGGGCATCGACCACATGGAACGGCCGGCCCGGGTAGATGAAGATGTCGGTGTCGCCACTGAACGCCTTGAGCACGCCATCGCGCGCCGCGCTCTCCAGCGAGCGCACGCTGGTGGTGCCAACCGCGATCACCCGGCCGCCACGAGCGCGGCAGGCGGCGATGGCATCGACCACCTCCTGGCTCACTTCGAGCCATTCCTTGTGCATGTGGTGGTCTTCGATCTTGTCGACCCGCACCGGCTGGAAGGTGCCGGCGCCCACGTGCAGGGTGACGAAGGCGCGTTCCACGCCCTTGGCGGCGATCTTCTCGAGCAGCGCCTCGTCGAAGTGCAGGCCGGCAGTGGGCGCAGCCACGGCGCCGGCGCGCTCGGCGTAGACGGTCTGGTAGCGCTCACGGTCGGCGCCCTCGTCGGGGCGGTCGATGTAGGGCGGCAGCGGCATGTGGCCGACGCGCTCGAGCAGTGGCAGCACCTCTTCGGTGAAGCGCAGCTCGAACAGCGTCTCGTGGCGCGCGACCATTTCGGCCTCGCCACCGCCGTCGATGAGGATCAGCGCGCCCTCCTTGGGCGCCTTGCTGGCGCGCACATGGGCAAGCACGCGATGGCTGTCGAGCACGCGCTCGACCAGCACTTCCAGCTTGCCGCCGGAGGCTTTCTGGCCAAACAGCCGCGCCGGGATCACCCGGGTGTTGTTGAACACCATCAGGTCGCCGGGGCGCAGGAAGTCGAGCAGGTCGGTGAACTGCTTGTGCGCCAGCGCGCCGCTCGGCCCATCGAGGACCAGCAGTCGGCTACCATGGCGCTCGGCCAGTGGGTGGCGGGCGATCAGGGAATCGGGGAGTTCGAAGGAAAAATCGGCGACGCGCATGATGATGTTCGGGTTCGGCAGGGCCGGGAAGTTTAGCCCAATGCGTGAAAATTGACCATGAAAGCCGATTGACCGACCAGAGGCACCTCTCTATACTGCGCGCCACAAGCCCTGATGGCGGAATTGGTAGACGCGGCGGATTCAAAATCCGTTTTCGAAAGGAGTGGGAGTTCGAGTCTCCCTCGGGGCACCATCCAAAGGTTTCATGTTGTTCCAACATGCACCTGATTCACAGCAAAGCCGGCCACTGCGCCGGCTTTGCTGTTTCTGCTTACCCCTTCCTACTTTCATCATGTTCCTTGTTCCCGTGTATGGCGTGATGTATGTTCGCAAAAACTACGAACTTGGCCATACAAGAAGTGAAGCGAACCGACATCACGCGCCGCCCCCTAGCGGACACAGTCCTGGCATCACTTGAGCCTGAAGCAAAGGAGTATCGCGAGACCTACGGCATCGATCGTATCTACTTCGTGGTGTCACCAACCGGGCGGAAGCGCTGGGAGTTTCGCTACAAGCGATTGAGTGATGGCGGGTGGACTTGGCTTGGCCTGGGCGGCTATCCGGAGTTTTCCGCAAAGCGGGCCCGCGAGAAAGCGGCTGAAGCACTGGACATGATCGAGCGTGGCGTTGATCCAGGCAATCACAAGCAGGCCGTCAAGAAAGCCATGGAGGCAGCGAGCGCCAGCACCTTTCGTGCGGTGGCCACTGCCTGGCTTCATAAAAAGGAGCTTGACGGAAAATCGCAAGCCACCCTAGACAAGATTCGCACCTACCTGGACAAAGACATCCTCCCCGCCCTGGGCGATATGCAGGTGCGTGAGGTCAGCCGCCAGCACTGTGCAGATCTGATGGCCAGCATCGAGACGCGCCAGGCATTCAATGTCGCAAAGAAGGTGCGCGGCTGGCTCAAAGAGGTCTTCAGTCAAGCTATTGCCAAGGGGATGATGGAAAACAACCCGGCCTCTGAACTTCTGGAGATCGCCGCCCCGCCGCCGCCCACAAAACAATACCCCCATCTGCTGGAGCATGAGCTGCCCGAGTTCATGCGCGCCCTACAGCGCTCACCGAGCCGACTTATCGCGCGAACCGCCGCCCATCTCGTCCTTTGGACGGCGTCACGCCCCGGTATGGCGAGGTGGTCGGAATGGGTAGACTTCAACCTCGATGCAGCAGTGTGGAGTGTTTCAGCAGACAAGATGAAGATGGATAGGGACATCTTGATTCCACTGCCCACGCAGGCAGTCACGGCACTGAACGAACTACGAGAGCTGACCGGACGCAGTCGCTATCTGTTCCCCGGCAACGGCCAGGTAACTGCAGTAATCAGCGAAAACACAATAAATAAAGTATTTGCCCTCATCGGCTACAAAGGAAAGCTGGTAGGGCACGGGGCGCGTCACACAGCAAGTACGCTGCTGCGTGAGCATGGGTGGGAACAGAACCACATCGAAATACAGCTAGCCCATAAAGAGCCGGGGGTAAGCGGCGTGTACGACAAGGCCATGCACCTGGCCCAGCGCCGCTACATGATGCAGTGGTACGCGGATTATCTAGACGCACTGCGAAACGGCATGACCGACCAGCAGCGCGAAGCATTCAAACGAAAGGTTAACGCTGGGCTGCAGTAATACAGGCGGGCATTTAACCCACTAATTAAGCGAGACTTATTCCATGGAAGACGAAAAACGAATCGCGGTAGTCATCCCGAGCTACAAGGTCAAGAAACACATACTTGAAGTGATTTCCGGGATAGGAAATGAGGTCGAGAGGATATATGTCGTTGATGACCTTTGCCCTGAAAAATCAGGTAACTTTGTTGAAGAGAACTGCTCCGACCCCCGCGTAAGAGTAATTCGCCACGAGGAAAACCAGGGCGTGGGGGGTGCAGTCATGTCTGGCTACAGAGCAGCCATTGATGAGGGCATCGACGTTATCGTCAAAGTGGACGGTGATGGGCAAATGGACCCTAGCCTGATTCCTTATTTCGTCGAGCCAATAATTTCAGGCCATGCTGACTATACAAAAGGCAACCGGTTTTTCGACCTGGAAAGTGTCAGAGCGATGCCACGAATTCGCCTATTTGGAAATGCCGCCCTTTCTTTCATGACAAAGATGTCGTCCGGGTACTGGGACCTGTTTGACCCCACCAATGGCTACACGGCCATACATGCAGATGTCGCCAAACACTTGCCTTTTGACAAGATCAGTAAGCGTTATTTTTTTGAGACAGATATATTATTCCGGCTTAACACAGTGCGGGCAGTAGTACTGGATATGCCAATGGAAGCAAAATACGAGGACGAAGTATCCAACCTGAAAATCTCCAAGGTGGTTGGCGAGTTCTTCGTAAAGCACGTGAGAAATTTTGGCAAGCGAATTTTCTACAACTACTACTTGCGTGACATGTCCTTGGCATCATTTGAGCTGCCTATTGGAATTCTGTTGATCTTATTCGGTCTAGCGTATGGCGCTTCGGGTTGGATCGAATCCATACAGAATGGGACACCCGCCACAGCGGGCAAGGTGATGATCTCATCGCTTCCGCTCATACTCGGCGTTCAACTATTGCTGGCGTTTATTGGCTTCGATATAGCATCGACTCCTAAGCGACCATTTCACAAGAGAAGGAGTCTAAAGTGACGTACTTGCTAGCAATCATTTGCGTAGTCGGGATCGCAGCCGGTCAAATTTTATTCAAAATGAGTTCCTCTTCTCTGAGCAAATCAGGGTCGTGGTTTGACACGCAGACGCTAACCATTCTTTTCTCTGCATTCGCACTGTACGGTTTGACAACAATCCTATGGGTTTACGTGTTGCAGCGGGCGGACCTTGGGAAAATATACCCACTTATGGCTCTCGCTTTTGCGATAGTACCTATAGGCAGTCATTTTGTTTTTGGAGAGCGATTTCAGCCACAATACTTCGCGGGCGTTGCACTGATAATTGGCGGCATTATAGTTGCCGTGAAGTCGTGAGAACAATTAGATGACAAATCATAATTTAGCGATTGAACAAAAAAACAGTCAGATCTTCAGTATCTCCCAGAAAATCTGGGTCATCTTCCCAGTCTCGTTGTTTCTCGTCTGTTTTTTTCTTTCAATACTGATCCCCCCTTTACAATCCCCTGATGAAAGCTCGCATCTGGAAAGGATATACCTGTTGAGTAAAGGGCAGCTCATGCTGGAAACCCCGGAGGGAAGTTCATCAGGTGGCATGATTGACTCAGGTTTACGTAACTACCTGCGCGCCTTCTCTGCTCTCAGTGGGAAACCCGATCAAAAAGTATCGCAAGAACAGTTAGATGAAGCCAGCAATCTACGATGGTCTGGAACAAAGGAGTTCGATACGCCCACAGGCACGGGATATTATTTCCCTATTATTTATTTACCCCAAGCCGTCGGGCTTGCATTGGGTGAAGCTTTAGGATGGACGGTTGATGCGTCGTATAAAACAGCTCGCTTTTTCGTCCTTTTTACTTCCTCATTGATACTGGCATGGGCCTTTAAAATCTATCGCCCGCCCATCATAGTTGCAGCACTGTTGGTGCTGCCGATGAGCTTATTCCAATTTTCATCCGCCACAATAGATGGAATATCAACGGCACTCTTCATACTCGCAATTTCCTGCTTCTCAAGGATAGCACTGGACAAGCAGCACGCTAAAAAATATTTAATCTATGTATTAATTGGCTGCGTCCTCATCGTCACTTCAAGCCGCGCTCACGCGATGCCTCTTTTCATTTTGGTATTTGCATCCTATTTTTATACAAAGGACAAAAAGGCTTTAGCGACAGGATTAGCCTGCACAGTATTTGTACTGACATGGCTACTCATCTCAATAAAGCTGACTACCAATATTACGATGCAGGGGGCACCCTCCGCCTCCACCATTGCATCCTATTATATAAAACAACCGTTTGAGCTTGCGAAAGTACTGTACAGAACGTTTAGCGACCCTACGCTTCAAGTTTTTTACCGCGAGTCCTTTGTTGGAATCCTGGGATGGCTTGATAGCAAGCTACCCCTGCCAACCTACCAGGCAATATACGTACTCATCACAGCCATCTCTGTACTCTCGATATGCACCAAGTTGATTAAACACGCCAATGTCTACCGCGCGCTTTTGATAGCGTGCGGCATTGCATCTATTGTTTTAACCTTTGTAGCACTGCTCATCCAGTGGAACTCGCTACAGCACCCAGCCGAAATAATTCAGGGCGTTCAAGGTCGATACCTGCTTATACCAGCACTTCTATTTGCTTACTCAATAGGCACCCAAGCAAACTTGAAATACAGTTTAATCCAATATTTAAACATTGGACTCCTCATCGGCCTGTTTATTTTTTCAACTTATGCTACTAGCTCGCTGCTAATATCTCGCTATTTCCTTGGCGACGAGCCACAGAAGCTCGCAGCAGTTAAAGTCTTCCCCAGCACACCACTTTCAACATCTGAACCGATAAGCTTGCGATTCGACAAAGCGCACCTGAAAGAACCTGCCACACTTCGTTCTATCAGCATTCAGTTTGCAACCTATATACGCGTTAACAAGGGCGTAGCCAATGTTGTGTTCTCAACAGATGATGGCAAATCACTGTCATTTAATTTCGACTTGGCATCTCTCGATGACAATCAATATAAGACCTTCGCGCTTGACAATCAGCCTTACTCATCTGGTTTGATTCATGCCGAAAGCGGTGGAGGGGTAAGTGTATGGCAGGCTGAAAATGAATCTGGCAGCGTCGTATCCTGCATAATTTATGAATACTCCAATGGTGCCAAGCAATACACCAAAGGCTGCCAGCGCCCTTAATGTTTCCCGCTCATGAACGCAGCGTCATGAGCGGGTCCCGCTACCTGTATCACTGGAGATTTGGCTCCGATAATGATCTCCACTGCCTGTCCGGTTCCTTAGCCTCCAGCCATTTCACTGCGCGAACGTGAATATCCGGCACATCCCGTCGCATCCGCCTTGCCCAAATCTGAAAGAAGACCAGCAGGCTCATTAGGCTGCTTGCTTGACGCCACCCCTACGACCCCGCCCCCGCGCGCCATGGCTGCAATCTATTGGCCATCAGCAGACCTACTACTTAAGATGTCACTCGTCGGGTATACACATAAAGTATTGCCGGCGTGATGGCTCTTAGCCATATTTGCACCCCCAATTTCTCAACCTTGTACCGACCAATGAAATCGACCGCGCCCTGTGTGGCAGCAATGATGCTGCTGAGTGGGTGCAATGGAATGCCGACCGCCTATGTCTCGGACCCCGTCTACGACCAGGCTTTCGTAGTCACCTCCGGCGCCCCGCTGCCGATGCTGCTGATGGCCAGCGCCATCCAGTGGAACGAGGACTACGCCGTAACTGCCAAACACACGCCCTTCCTGCGCAACGTGGTCCATGAGGGCCTCGGTGACGTGGTGTTCTTCAAGCACAAGGCCACCCAGGTGCCGCATTGGCGCCAGTACGTACCGGGTGAACCGGTGACCGCGGTCGGCTTCAACAGCCTGATGATGCCGGTGCAGGGCAAGGGCCGGACCCTGGATTCGCTGGTGCGCCTGGAAGGCACGCCTGGCAGCGTCTTCTACTCCGTGCATGACGGGCCGATGGTCAAGGGCATGTCCGGTGGGCCGCTGTTCGCCGAGGACGGCAAGGTCGTTGGAATCAACGTGGCGTTCATCCCCAAGGATGAGATCGACAGCCGCAACCGGCCTGATCTTGCCGACAAGGCGCGCGTCAGCGTGTTCATGTCGTACAGCGAAATCGACAAGGAATGGCGACGCTTTCAGTACCTGGCGCACAAAGCCAAGCCAAGCGGCGCGCCGGCTGCGGTCAAGGGGTATGTGGCGGTGGCGGCCAAGCCCTGATCTGGGGTGCGCTGAAGCATCAGCGCGAAACCATGTGAGGCTGGGCGCATAGATCGATGCCGAGCGCGCGAATGACCTTCAGTACAGTATCAAAACGCGGTTTTGCTCCCGGCGTGAGGGCCTTGTAAAGGCTCTCTCTACCCAAACCACTCTGGGCTGCAATCTGCGACATTCCACGCGCCCGTGCGATATGACCGAGCGCGCGGATGATTTCATCCGTATCGCCATCAATCAAAACCTGGCTCAGGTACTCGCTTATAGCTTCTTCGCTATCGAGCAATGTTGCCATGTCAAAAGGAATGAGTTTTACGTTCATTCGAGCTCCTTCGCCAGCTTTCTGGCCTTCAGGATGTCGGCCACCTGAGAGGACTTGTCGCCTCCGACAAGCAACACAATCAACCGGTTTTCCCTGCGTGTGAAATAGACCCGGTACCCAGCTGCAACGTCAACGCGAAGTTCACTGAGACCTCCCCCAAGTGCTTTGAAATCACCAAGATTCCCCATCGTCGCTCGCTCGATCCTACGGCCTACAGCCAATCTGGCCCTGAGATCTTTCAAGCCAGCCAACCAGCGGGCGAAACTCTCGGTTTGCTCGACACACATCATGTGGACACCCCAATCGTATCCACATGGATACGAATTATCAAGATTTGGAAGTGCTTCCACTCTGATGATGTTCCCCCGCGGTAGAAACTCGCCCGCATCTCTTATCGACGTAAGCTTTTTCCACGCCAACCTGCCGACAAAATCTCTTGCAACATCCAGCACCGAACCTTCTCCACCCCACGACGTCGGAACCTCCATTGCCCCTGCATCGAGGTCTCCCGCGTGAAAGACATCATCGCCCGCAAGTACCGCCTGGTGGTGAAGACCTTCGGCTACATCGGCTGGTCGCTATTCTGGCTGCTGATCTGGGACGTGCTGGTCACCATCGATTTCATGCTGTTCTTCAACAGCAAGTTCACCCTGCCGCTGATCCCGCTGACCTTGCTGGGTTCGGCGCTGGTGGTGCTGGTGAGCTTTCGCAACAGCAGCGCCTACAACCGCTGGTGGGAAGCGCGCACGTTATGGGGGGCGCTGGTGAACAGTTCGCGCAGCTTCGCCCGGCAGACACTGACGCTGATCGACGACCCGCAGGACGGCCTGAACCCGGTCAAGGCCACGCTGCTGCGCCGGCATATCGCCTACGTCAACTGCCTGGCCGCACACCTCAAGGGCGAGCCTTGCCCGGATGAGCTGATGGCGTTCATCCCACCGGCCGAATTCGAGCGGCGCAACCGTTCGAACAATTTTGCCAACGACATTCTCGGTGGCTCGGCGGCCCTGCTGGCGCGCGAATACCAGGCCGGGCGCCTGGACAGCATTCGCCTGGCGCGACTGGAGTCGACGCTGGTGGACCTGTCCAATGCCCAGGGCGGCATGGAGCGCATCGCCAACACGCCGCTGCCCTACCCTTACGTGTACTTTCCGCGGCTGTTCATCACGCTGTTCTGCCTGATCGTGCCGGTGGGGCTGGTCGAGTCGCTGGAGTGGTTCACGCCGCTGGCATCGACGGTGGTCGGGTTCATGCTGCTGGCGATCGAGCGCATCGGCACCGACTTGCAGAGCCCGTTTCGCTTCAGCGAACACCAGATCCAGATGGACAGCATCTGCGAGACCATCGAGCGCAACCTGGAGTCGATGCAGCGCGAGGCGCAATGCGGGGAGCTGATGCAGCCCAGCGCTCACGCGCGCACATAGCGCTGGCGCAGCACATCACTGAAGGCATCCACCAGAAGCACCAGCACCAGCATCGCCAGGATCACCGTGCTGGCCTGCGCCTCCTGGAACAGGCTCAGGGTGGTATAGAGCATCTGCCCCAGCCCCCCGGCGCCGACAAAGCCCAGCACGCTGGCCATGCGAATGTTGTTCTCCCAGCGATACAAGCTATAGGCCAGCAATTGCGGCCATAGATTGGGCAAGGTGCCGAAGCAGAACGCCGCCACCTGCCCGCCCCCCTGCAGGCGGATCGCCGCAGCCGGCTCGGCCGGCGCATTCTCCAGCGCCTCGGCGAACAACCGCCCCAACACCCCTGCCGTGTGCAGGGCCAGGGCCAGGGTGCCGGCATTGGGGCCCAAGCCCGCAGCCAGCACCGTCAGCGCCGCCCACACTAGCTCAGGGATGGCGCGCAAGGCATTGAGCAGCAAGCGCGCCGCCGACTGCAGCGGCCAGCCGAAGCGCCCGGCTGCCGGCAACGCCAGGAGCATGCCCAGCACCATCGCCAGCAACGTGCCCAGCCCCGACATGGCCAGGGTTTCCAGCGCGCCATGTCCCACCGCACGCAAATGCTCTGTGGATAAGTCCGGGTGCAGGAAACGCCGAGCATACTCGCCCATCTGCCCCAGGCCGCCATCACCCACCAGCGCGTGCAGGTCCAGTTGCAGATAACCGAACGAGGCCACCACCGCCGCGACGATGGCACCGACGACCAGCAGATTGACCAACCGATTCATGCCAGCCTCCCGCGCAGGAAGCGGCTCAGCAGGTCAGCCAGCAGCACCAGGCCGAAGAAGGCCAGCAGCATGCTCGCCACCTCACCGCCGGCAAACATGCGCATCGACAGATCGATCTGCTGCCCCAGCCCACCCGCGCCGACAAAGCCCATCACCACCGACGCCCGCACCGCACACTCCCAGCGATATACGGTGTACGACACCAGCTCCGCCACTGCACTGGGCAGGATGCCGTAGCAAAACGCCGCCAAGCGCCCACTGCCGGCCTGCAACAAGGCGTGCGCGGGGCACTGGTCGACCGATTCGTAGATTTCCGCATAGACCTTGCCGAGCATGCCGCTGTAGGTGATGGCGATGGCCAGCACGCCTGCCGTCGGCCCCAGGCCCACGGCGCGGACGAACAGCAGTGCCCAGACGATTTCCGGCACGCTGCGCAGAAAGATCAGCAAACCGCGCACCGGCATCCGCACCAGGCGCGATACCCCACCGGCACGGCCGCCTCGCGATGCCGCACGCAGCGACAAGGCACGGCTGGCCAAAAGGCTGGTCGGCACCGCCAGCAGCAGCGCCAAGGCCATGCCCGCCGTAGCTACGGCGAGGGTCTGCAAAGTGGAGGTGTACAGCAGTTCGAGAAACTCGGCGTCATGGGCCGGAGGCCAGAAGGCACGGGTGAAGCTGGCGATCTGCTGGCGGTTTTCCGCCTGCAGCAATACCCCAGGGTTCAGTTCGCTCAATTGCAAGCCGGGCCACAACACGGCCAGGGCAAGCACTGTGATCAGCAACCGCGGCAGCAGCGCCGGGTCGCGGCTATCGGCCTTCAGCATCGGGGGATCTGCACGGTCAGGGTCGCCCCCTGGACCACCGGCGAAGCCAGATGCTCGTTGGCGTAAAGGGCATCGAGCATCTGCTCGCTCACCGCGCCGGCCGCACAGTCGAACATCACCCGGCCCTCACGAATGCCGATCACCCGCGGGAAGTGGGCCAGGGCCAGTTCGACCGCATGCAGGCTAGCGACCAGGGTGACGCCATTGGCCTGGGCATGGCGGTTGAGCAGCGCCAGGCTGTGTTCGGCCAGCACCGGGTCCATGGCCGAGACTGGCTCGTCAGTCAGCAGCACCTCGGGGCGCTGGTACAAGGCCCGGGCGATGCCGACCCGTTGCAGCTGGCCACCCGACAACTGCCCGCACTGGACGAACAGCTTGTCGGCCAGGCCCAGCTCCGCCAGCACTCGGCGCGCGCCCGGCACATCGGTGGGGTAGATCAGGTTGAACAGGCCACGCAGCGTGCCCCACTGCCCCAGCCGGCCGGCCAGCACCGCCGTCACCACCCGCTGGCGCGGTGGCAAGGGCGGGGCCTGGTGCACCAGGCCAACCCTCGCCCGCAAACGCTGGCGGGCGCCGGCAGACAGCGCCCAGGGCTGCTCGCCGAACAATTCCAGGTGCCCGCTGCTGGGCTGCACAGCCGTGGCCATCAGGTGCAGCAGGCTGGACTTGCCAGCCCCCGAGGGGCCGATGATCGCCACCCGCTCACCCTTGTCGATGCGCAGGCTCACCGCATCGAGCGCGCGGACCTGGCCATGGCGCAGGCCGGCGCCGTGTACATGAATGGTCACTTGAGCAGGCCAGCCTCACGTGCCGCTTGCTCGGTGCCCTGGTAGTTCTCCGGCTTGGTCTCGATGAAGCGGCTGGCCGCCTGCAGGTCGAGAATCGCCTTGTGCTCGGGGTTGGCCGGGTCGAGGTCGAGGAAGGCTTGCTTGATCTTCTCCTTGAGCGCCGGGTCCATGTTGCCGCGCACGGTCCAGTTGTAGTCGTAGTAGGCCGGGGTGGTGGCGAAGACCTTGACCTTGCTGGTGTCGACCTTGCCGGCATCGACCAGCTTCTGCCAGACGCTGGCATTGAGCACGCCGCCATCGACCTTGCCCGCCTGCACCCAGGCCACGGTGGCGTCATGGGCGCCGGAATAGGCCACGCGGCTGAAGTAGCTCTCGGGCTTGATGTCGTTTTCCTTGAGCATGAAGTAGCGCGGCATCAGGCTGCCGGAGGTGGAGGAGATCGAACCGAAGGCGAACGACTTGCCCTTGAGGTCGGCCAGGCTCTTCACGTCCGGGTTGGCGGTGATGAACTTGGAGGTGAACTGGGCATCCTGCTCACGCTGCACCAGCGGCGTGGCGGTCGGGTCTTTCAGGTGCACCTGGACGAAGGTGAAGCCACCCAGCCAGGCCAGGTCCAGGCGGTCGCTGGCCAGCGATTCGACCACGGCCGGGTAATCGGCCACCGGCACGAACTTCACTTCCATGCCCAGCTGCTTGGACAGGTACTCGCCCAATGGCTTGAACTTGCGCAGCAGTTCGGTCGGCGCCTCGTCGGGGATGGCACTGACCCGCAAGGTATCAGCGGCCTGGGCGACAACGGCACAGCAGGACAGCACGAGGCCGGCGGCGAGCGCCAGGGGGCGTTTGAGCATGGGGGTTCTCCGGGTCGATAGCGGGGAAATTGCGGCAACCTGCCGACCGTGGGAAGTATAAGAGCCGCAGGCGCAAAGGCCAGCTTTGCTACAATCGCGCAACAATTTGATCCCTGAGGTGCGTATGAGCGAGCCGATTCGCCTGACCCAGTACAGCCATGGTGCCGGCTGCGGATGCAAGATTTCCCCCAAGGTGCTGGATGTGATCCTGGCCGAGAGCGGCGCCCAGGCCCTGGACCCGAAACTCTGGGTCGGCAATGCCTCGCGCGACGACGCTGCGGTCTACGCCCTGGATGACGAGCGCGGCGTGGTGTCCACCACCGATTTCTTCATGCCCATCGTCGACGACCCGTATGACTTCGGCCGCATCGCCGCGACCAACGCCATCAGCGACATCTACGCCATGGGCGGCGACCCGCTAATGGCCATCGCCATCCTCGGCTGGCCGGTCAACGTGCTGCCGCCCGAGGTAGCCCGCGAAGTCATCCGCGGTGGCCGCGCCGTCTGCGCCGAGGCCGGCATCCCCCTGGCCGGCGGCCATTCCATCGACGCCCCCGAGCCGATCTTCGGCCTGGCCGTGACCGGCGTGGTCAGCAAACGCCACCTCAAGCGCAACGACACCGCCACCGCAGGTTGCCGCCTGTACCTGACCAAGCCCCTGGGCATCGGCATCCTCACCACCGCCGAGAAAAAGGCCAAGCTGCGCGAGCAGGACCAGGGCCTGGCCCGCGACTGGATGTGCACGCTCAATACCCCGGGCAGCCGCTTTGGCAAGCTCGATGGGGTCAAGGCGATGACCGACGTCACCGGCTTCGGCCTGCTCGGCCACCTGGTCGAACTGGCCGAAGGCAGCGGCCTGACCGCACTGCTGGACTACGCCGCAGTGCCGCGCCTGCCAAGCGTCGAGCATTACCTGGCCGAGGGCTGCATCCCAGGTGGCACACTGCGCAACTTCGAAAGCTACGGCCACAAGATCGGCCAGTTGAGCGACGAGCAGAAGCACCTGCTGTGCGACCCGCAGACCAGCGGTGGCCTGCTGGTTGCCGTGAGCCCTGAAGGTGAAGCCGAGTTTCTCGCCCTGGCGGGCGAACTGGGCCTGCAACTGGCACCGATCGGCAAGCTGGTGGAGCGACAGAGCCACGCGGTCGAGGTGAGCTGATGCGCCCCGACTGCACCGACTTTCGCCAGCTGTTCCTCGATGACGCGCCGCTGATGGACATGCGCGCGCCCATCGAGTTCGTCAAAGGCGCCTTCCCCGGCGCCGTCAACCTGCCGCTGATGACCGACCAGGAGCGGCACAAGGTCGGTACTTGCTACAAGCAGCAAGGCCAGGCCGCCGCCATCACCCTCGGCCACCAGCTGGTCAGCGGCGCCACCAAGCACGAGCGCCTGCATGCCTGGGCCAGTTTCGCCAAGGCGCACCCCAACGGCTACCTGTACTGCGCGCGCGGCGGCCTGCGCTCGCTGATCGTCCAGCAATGGCTGCGCGATGAGGCCGGCATCGCCTACCCGCGCATCAAGGGCGGCTACAAGGCGCTGCGCACCTTCCTCCTGGAGACCACGCAGCAGGCGGTCGAGCAGTGCGATTTCGTGCTGGTGGGCGGCCTGACCGGCACCGGCAAGACCGATGTGCTGCACCAGCTGAACAACGTCATCGACCTCGAAGGCCATGCCAACCACCGCGGCTCCAGCTTCGGCAAGCGCGCCACCGCGCAGCCGGCGCAGATCGACTTCGAGAACAAGCTGGCGATCGACGTGCTGAAAAAGCGCGCCCGCGGCATCGAACAGTTCGTGCTCGAGGATGAAGGGCGCATCGTCGGCAGCTGCGCGGTGCCTCTGGGGCTGTACCAGGGCATGCAGCGCTACCCGCTGGTGTGGCTGGAAGACAGCTTCGAGAACCGCGTGGAACGCATCCTGCGCGACTACGTGACCAACCTGTGCGCCGAGTTCATCGCCGTGCATGGCGAGCAGGATGGCCGCCGGCTGTATGCCGAGCGGCTGTTGCAAAGCATGGCCAATATCCACAAGCGCCTGGGTGGCGAGCGCTTCCAGCGCTTGCACGAACTGCTGCGCCAGGCCCTGGAAGAACAGGCGCGCAGCGGTGCGGTGGACTTGCACAGGGGCTGGATCGAGGGGTTGCTGAAGGAATACTACGACCCGATGTATGCCTACCAGCGCGATGCCAAGGCTGAGCGGATCGAGTTTGCCGGCGATGCGCTGGAAGTGCGCGAGTACCTCAAGGCGCGTAATCGCTAAGGGCCGCTGTGCGGCCCAAATCGCCGGCAAGCCGGCTCCCACAGGGATAGCGCACAGCTCAAGGCCTGCACTGTACCTGTGGGAGCCGGCTTGCCGGCGATAGGGCCAGCCCACATAGCATCACTGCCCGGGGCTGAGCACCCGCTCCAGCTCCGCCGCCCGCTCCCGGGTCATGTCCAGCACGCACATGCCACCTTCCAGCTGAGCCAGGGTGCCGCCACTGGCCTGCACATGGAACCTGCAGTTGGCATCCCGATAGCCGACCCATTGGCGTTGCACCTCACGCAGGCTCTTCTGCTGCGTGCTATCCAACCTGCCCATCAACTGCTTGTAGACGCGGTTCAGCCGCCCATCCTGCAGCTGGGTCTCGGCCTGGATGCACCCGCTCATGGCAACCGTGCTGGACGCCTTGTCCATGCACTGGCCATAGGCCGGCGAGTTGTCATCAGCCAGCGCCAGTGACGTGCACGTGGCCAGGGCCAGCCCCATCAGATACTGCTTGTTCATGACCATCCTCCCTAGAACGCTTGCAACTGCTGCGGCGGCATCAGCACCTTGCCCGGCTCGAAGCGCAGCGACGGCATCTGCGTGGCGGCATACAGGGTGACCGCCAGCGCGGCGATCAACGCCACCTCCAGCCAGTGCCACCCCGGCATCTCGGCGCGGCTGCGCGCCTTCCAGCAATGCCAGGCCTGCCCTGCGCAGAACACCGCCATGGACGCCAGCCACAGGTAGAAGCCTGCACCAAAGCCGGTGCGCTCCTGGAACGCATAGCTGATGTTATCCGGCAGCCGCTCGATGCCAAAGCTGCTGGCCGCCAGGTACAACGCCGCCAGCCCGGCCACCAGCGCCAGGCGTCGAAAACGCCGATGGGCAAGGATGGCCAGGGCCAGCAGCGGGTTGGCGAACCATTGGAACAGCCCGAACGGCACGCCCCATGGCCCGTACAGCAGCATCTGCAAGGCCGGCATGTGCCCGCCGGCACTCATCAGCGCGCCGTCGAAGCACAGGGCAAGCAGATACAGGGCGAGGGTGCAGGCCAGGTAGTACGCCGTCATGCCACAGGCGGCTCGAGCAGCAAGCCATAGAGGCCCGAATCGGACAACTCGCCGGCCACGCACCAGCGCGCGCGCAAGGTGCCTTCAAGCACGAAGCCCTGGCGTTCGAGGGTACGCGCCGAACCCTGGTTGCGTGGGTCGATCTCGCCTTCCAGGCGGCGCATGTGCAGGGTGTGAGCGAGGTAGTCGATGAAGCAGGTCAGCGCTTCGTCCATGTAGCCCCGGCCCTGCACCGCACTGGCCAGGCAATAGCCGATCTCGCCGCGGCGCGAGACGTCGTCGATGTTGAACAGCTGGACCATGCCGATCAGCTCGCCGTTGTCACGGCGGTACATGCCCAGCTTGAGCTGGTCGCCGTTGGCGTAGGCCTCACGGTCGGCGGCCAGGGCGCTTTCGGCCTCGGCCAGGTTGTGCCAGGGCGCGTGGTGCCAATAGCGCATGACCTCGGGGTCGGCCATGATCGCCAGCCATTGCGCGGCGTCGGCATGGCGCATGGGCCGAAGCTGCAGCCGCGGGCTGTCGAGGCAGAGGTCGCTGGGGAAACTGCGGGGT
Source organism: Pseudomonas sp. UBA6315 (assembly GCF_002438125.1). Lineage (NCBI taxonomy): Bacteria > Pseudomonadati > Pseudomonadota > Gammaproteobacteria > Pseudomonadales > Pseudomonadaceae > Pseudomonas > Pseudomonas sp. UBA6315. The sequence continues at coordinate 3,779 of NZ_DJTF01000098.1, read as the reverse complement.
GGGGTCACGCCGGATCTCCTGTCCATTGCTGGGAAGCGGACAGTCTACCGTCATGTGCCCCCTTCGAGCAGCCCGATCAGGCCACCTCGGCCCCGTCATCCGGCCAATGCGGCTCGTTGGCCCCCGGCGGGGTCAAAAGTGGCAGGCCATAGGCCGCCCGCGCATCGTCGCAGCTGGGGTTGTGCACCCCACCCTCCCACGACGCCTCGAACTCCCGGCATGGGCTGGAGCGGTTGGCGTAGATGGTGCACGCCACCTCTTTGCCGATCTCGCCCTGCAGGCTCACGCAGCGGCAGGGTTTGGCGTCGGTGCCGATCATCGCCACCCGGGTCGGGTTGATCTGCACCACCAGGTCGTCAGGCACGAGGCCGCCGGCAGACTGGCATTCGCCCCAGAAGAAGGACACACGGAAATACCCGCAGCAGGCGCCGCAGTCAAGGCAAGGGTTGTATTCGGACATGATGGCACGGGGGGGAAGGTTGTTGTTATCGGGGCGATGCCCGCGGCGCCATTTGTAATCGAAGCCAGGTCGGCTGAGAAGAGGGGCGAAGAAAAATAGTTCGCCGTCGATCCGACAGCATCAGGGGCCGCTGCGCGACCCCTGACTTGGCGTTACTTGCGAACCAGGCCGTCAGCCCGGAACATCTGCCGGATGCCGCGAATCGCCTGGCGAATGCGGTCCTGGTTCTCGATCAGGGCGAAGCGCACATGGTCGTCGCCATAGTCGCCAAACCCGATACCCGGCGACACGCAGACCTTGGCCTCGGCCAACAGCTTCTTGGCAAACTCCAGCGAGCCCAGGTGGGCATACTGCTCCGGGATCTTGGCCCACACGTACATCGACGCCTTGGGGTTTTCCACCATCCAGCCCAGCTCGTGCAGCCCCTTGACCAGCAGGTTGCGGCGCTGGCGGTACTGCTCGGCGATGTCGCGCACGCATTGCTGGTCACCTTCGAGCGCCGCGATGGCCGCCACCTGCAGCGGGGTGAAGGTGCCGTAGTCGTGGTAGCTCTTGATCCGCGCCAGGGCGCTGACCAGCTCGGGGTTGCCGACCATGAAGCCGATTCGCCAGCCGGCCATGTTGTAGCTCTTGGACAGGGTGAAGAACTCCACCGCGATGTCCTTGGCGCCGGGCACCTGCATGATCGAGGGGGCTTTCCAGCCGTCGTAGACGATGTCGGCGTAGGCCAGGTCATGCACCACCAGCACATCGTACTGCTTGGCCAGGGCCACCACGCGCTCGAAGAAATCCAGCTCGACGCACTGGGCGGTCGGGTTGGACGGGAAACCGAGGATCATCATCTTCGGCTTGGGGATCGACTCGCGGATCGCCCGCTCCAGCTCGTTGAAAAAATCGACGCCAGGCACCAGCGGCACGGAGCGCACCTGGGCGCCGGCAATCACTGCGCCGTAGATGTGGATCGGGTAGCTGGGGTTGGGCACCAGCACGGTGTCGCCTTGGTCGAGGGTGGCGAGCATCAGGTGCGCCAGGCCTTCCTTGGAGCCAATGGTGACGATGGCTTCGCTTTCCGGGTCGATATCGACCTCGTAGCGCTCCTTGTACCAGTTGGAAATGGCCCGGCGCAGGCGCGGGATGCCGCGCGAGGTGGAATAGCCATGGGTGTCTTCACGCTGGGCGACCTGCACCAGCTTCTCGACGATGTGCGGGGGCGTGGCGCCGTCGGGGTTGCCCATGCTCAGGTCGATGATGTCCTCGCCACGGCGGCGGGCAGCCATCTTGAGCTCGGCAGTGATGTTGAAGACGTAGGGCGGGAGACGATCGATACGCGCGAAGCGGCGCGGTGAACCTGGGTTTGCCATGGTTTTCTCTACTGACGTAAGCGCCCGGAACCGTCCGAGCGACGCTGGCCGCTGCGGCGGCCGAATCAGAAGATAATGCCGCCGCAGTTTATATGCAAAGGAAATTTTCCTATTTACTTATACCTTTTCAGACCATTTATTCGAATCTTCAGGATTTTCAGTAAGTAGCCTCAACGCAGCGCTTTGTACGTGTTTACGTCCCACCGCTGCAAACCCAAGCCCTCGCACGGGTCCATGTGGCCTCCAGCCACCTGGCTGAACGCCTTGCTCTCGAGGCCATGATGGACCTTGCGCTCGCTGCCTTGCCCTTCGCTCAGATAGGTGTAGGACTTGCTGCGCATGCCCAGGTACAGCGCCTCGTCAGCGTGCAGCGCCTGGTGGTGAGCCATCAGCTGCTTGTCATCGAGCTGCAGGCGCTTGTCGAGGCTGACGCCCCACCGCGTCAGGCAAACCTCGGCCAGATGCCGCACGATCAGCCCAGGCGCCTTGCACGCCTCACCGCAGCCCTCCCCCGTCGGCGAGGCATTGCCCACCAGCGTGGCGTGGCGCCCAGGTATCGGGTAGATGCTCATGTGCGTGCCCGCCGCCACCTCCGGCACCACGCAGGCAAAACCTCGGGAGCGCTCATCGCGGGCATAGAAAGCGACATACTCCTTGACGTTGCCCGCCAGCGCCACGCGCTCCTTCTGCATGTTCAGCACCCCCGGCACCGGGTCGATGGCCAGGATGTTCACCGGGATGTGCCGCAGGGCTTGGTCCTGCGCCATGGCATTGGCCAGCATGTGGCAGCTGATGCCACCGCGGCTCCAGCCGATCAGGTTGACCTGCTCAGGCAACAGCGGCTTGCGAAACTGCTTGATGATCTGCTCCTGCAACGCCTGCGGGGTGATCTCGCGCACGCCATAGTCGTAGCGCTCGCGAAACCAGTTGCCAGTACCCTTGGCATCGGCAATCGGCACGCCGGCGTCCTTGAGCCGCTGATACTCGGCCTGGGTGCGCTGGCCTCGCTGCCACAGGCTCTGGCCCTTGATGACCTGCAACGCATGCTGGACGTTCTCCTGCCAGCCGCTGCCCAGCAACGCGCCCATCGCCGTGCCATGGTCGTTGTCGTCGACGAACAGGTTGTCGTCCTGCAGGTTGCCGCTGCCGGGGCCATCCACCACGATCTTGTGGGCCAGCTCCCGGCCCTGGTCATTGAAGGCCAGCACCGAAACCAGCTCGCCATTCCAGTAGTCACGGTTGCTGACATCGCCGGCGGTGGCGCCGGTGCCACAGAAGTACACGTTCAACACACTCATGCCTGCAGTCCTCGAAGGGTTGGGTTGCGCAGGCTAGCGCCAGGGCCGGCAGCCGGTTCAGCGGGAAGCACGAACCGCAGGCATAAAAAAACCCCGGCACATGGGCCGGGGTTTTTCCTGTAACAGGCGGCTGTATCAGCGCGCGTACGTCATCAGCACGTCCGCGGCAGTCTGGCTGTCCACCGACATCATCACGCTCAGGGCAGTGACGGTGAGGATGGAGAAGCCGAACACCTTGCGCGCCCACTTGCTGTCGTCCTCGGCCTTGTAGCCGCCCCAGGCCATGTACAGCCAGTACAGGCCCATGGCAGCTGCCACGGCCAGGTAGCCGAGGCCGGCGTAACCGCCGAGGGTGAGCATCAGGGTGGCGAGCACGAAGGCCAGCACGTACAGCACGATCTGCTTCTTCGCCGCGAGGATGCCGCGCGCCACCGGCAGGACCGGAATGTTGGCAGCGCTGTAATCCTTGAAGCGGAAGATCGCGATGGCGAAGCTGTGCGGCATCTGCCACAGGCTGAACATCACCAGCAGGGTCACTGCAGCCAGGTCGAAGCTGTTGCTCACGGCGCAGTAGCCGATCACCGGAGGCATGGCACCGGACAGGCTGCCGACCAAGGTGCCGTGCACCGATTTGCGCTTCAGCCAGAGGCTGTAGAAACC
>NZ_DJTF01000096.1:0-60618 GCF_002438125.1 Pseudomonas sp. UBA6315 | reverse complement strand
CTGGAAGGCAAGCAAGCCGGTGACGAACTGGAAGTTGCCATCGAGCCGGAAGACGCTTACGGCGAATACCTGGCCGAGCTGGTCAGCACCCTGAACCGCAGCCTGTTCGAAGGTGTCGACGAGCTGGAAGTCGGCATGCAGTTCCACGCCTCGGCGCCGGACGGCCAGATGCAGATCGTCACCATCCGCGACATCGACGGCGACGACGTCACCGTTGACGGCAACCACCCACTGGCTGGCCAGCGCCTGAACTTCAAGGTCAAGGTCATCGACGTGCGTGATGCCAGCGAAGAAGAAATCGCTCACCGCCACATCCATGGCGAAGGTGGCCATCACCACTGATTTTCTGCGCTAAGCTCAGAAAGTCGCCAGGCGCTCGGACAAGCCGGCTTGCCTCCCCCAGGGAGGTGCACGGCTTGGATGAGCGCCTTTTTAGTGGGCGCGATTCGCCCTTGCGGCAACCGGGAACCTGAGAGGGGATTTCAACATGAGTGCATTCCACGACCTGACATTGAAGGCGCTGAATGGCCAGGACCTGCCCCTGGCACCGTTCAAGGGCCAGGTGGTGCTGGTGGTCAATGTCGCCTCCAAGTGTGGCCTGACGCCGCAATACGCCTCGCTGGAGAAACTCCAGCAGCAGTTCAAGGGCAAGGGCTTCAATGTGCTGGGCCTGCCCTGCAACCAGTTCGCCGGCCAGGAGCCTGGCAGCGAAAAGGACATCCAGGAATTCTGCAGCCTCAATTACGGGGTGAGCTTCCCGCTGGGCGCCAAGCTCGAGGTCAACGGCCCGCAGCGCCATGCGCTGTACCGCTTGCTGGCAGGCGAGGGGGCGGAATTCCCGGGGGACATCAGCTGGAACTTCGAGAAGTTTCTGGTAGGCAAGGATGGGCGGGTGCTGGCGCGCTTTGCCCCACGCACGGCGCCGGATGACCCGACGGTGGTGCAGGCCATCGAGAAGGCCCTGGGCTGAGCAGGTGGGGCCGCTTCGCGCCCCAGTCGCCGGCAAGCCGGCTCCCGCACGGAGCCGGCTTGCCGGCGATACAGCAGAATCACTCAAATCAATGATGCTGGGCTCAGCCACCCGCTGCCCCTAACCTCAGGCGCATTTCCTCCCCAGACGGAAGCGCCCATGTCCACCAATCCGCTGTTCCAGCCCTTCACCCTCGGCGCACTCGAGCTGCCGACCCGCGTCGTCATGGCGCCGATGACCCGTACCTTCTGCCCCGGTGGCGTGCCCCACGCAGGCGTGGTCGATTACTACCGTCGCCGCGCCGCTGCCGGCGTGGGCCTGATCATCACCGAAGGCACCACGGTCGCGCACAAGGCCGCCAACGGTTACCCCAATGTCCCGCGCTTCCACGGCGAAGATGCCCTGGCCGGCTGGAAGCAGGTGGTCGACGCGGTGCATGCAGAAGGCGGGCGCATCGTGCCGCAGCTGTGGCATGTGGGCGCGGTGCGCCGCCTGGGCACCGAGCCGGACGCCAGCGTGCCGGGCTACGGGCCGAGCGAAAAGCTCAAGGACGGCCAGGTCATGGTGCACGGCATGAGCCACGACGATATCCGCGAAGTGATCGCCGCCTTCGCCCAGGCCGCCCGCGATGCCCAGGCCATCGGCATGGACGGCGTGGAAATCCACGGCGCCCATGGCTACCTGATCGACCAGTTCTTCTGGGCGGCCAGCAACCGCCGCGACGATGAATACGGCGGCGACCTGGCCGGCCGTTCGCGCTTCGCCATCGAGCTGATCCAGGCGGTGCGAGCGGCGGTAGGGCCAGACTTCCCGATCATCTTGCGCTTCTCGCAATGGAAGCAGCAGGACTACAGCGCCCGCCTGGTGGAAACCCCTGAAGAGCTGGCTGCGTTCCTCAAGCCGCTTGCCGACGCGGGTGTGGATATCTTCCACTGCTCCACCCGGCGCTTCTGGGAGCCGGAGTTCGAGGGTTCGCCATTGAACCTGGCCGGCTGGGCCCGCCAGCTGACCGGCAAGCCGACCATTACCGTGGGCAGCGTGGGCCTGGATGGCGAGTTCCTGCAGTTCATGGTCGACACCGACAAGGTGGCCAAGCCAGCCAGCCTGGAAGGCCTGTTGCGCCGCCTGGGCGATGAGGAATTCGACCTGGTGGCCGTTGGCCGGGCCTTGCTGGTGGACGCCGAATGGGCGCAGAAGGTGCGCCAGGGCCGCGAGGCCGACGTGCTGCCGTTCAGCCGCGAGGCGCTGGCGACCCTGGCTTGATGGCCAGGGCAGGGTCTGCCACCTGGCTGCCGGCGGGCAGCGCGTGGCAGGCGTTGCTCAGGTGCATTTCGAACTGCTCGACGATCGCCGGCCAGCCTTGGCGGCTGGCGTGCTGGCGCGCGTTCAGGCGCACCCGGCGCAAGGTTTCGCCTTCTTCGAGCAACCAGCAGGCCGCATCGATGAAGGCGGCCTGGTCGCCCGGCATGGCCAGGGCACCGCTGTGGCCATGGCGGATATGCTGGGCGGCGGCGGCTTCGTCGTAGGCGACCACCGCCAGGCCTGAGGCCATGGCTTCGAGCACCACGTTGCCGAAGGTTTCGGTCAGGCTCGGGAACAGGAACAGGTCGCCACTGGCGTAATGCTCAGCCAGTGCCTCACCCCGCTGCACACCACAGAAAATCGCCTCTGGCAGTTGCTGCTCGAGGGCCGCCCGTTGCGGCCCGTCACCCACCACGATCAAGCGCATGCGCTGCTGTGGATAAGTTTTCTGCAGTGCCGCCAGGCACGGGCGCAGCAGCGCCAGGTTCTTCTCCGCAGCCAGCCGCCCGACATGCACCACGGCAATGTCATCCGCGCCCAGCCCCCAAGCCTCGCGCAGCGCCTGGCTGCGCCGCGCCGGGCTGAACAGGCAGGCATCGACGCCGCGGGCCATCAGGGCCAGGCGCTCGAAGCCGCGCCGTTCCAGCTCCAGGCGTTGGCTGGCGCTGGGCACCAGCGTGGCGGCGGTGCGCCGGTGAAACCAGCGCAGGTAGTGGGTGAGCAGCCGCGCCAGCAGCCCCAGGCCATATTGGCCGGAATACTGTGGGAAGTTGGTGTGGAAACCGCTGACCACCGCCACCCCCAGGCGCCTTGCTGCGCGCAGCGCGCTGAGCCCCAGCGGGCCTTCGGTGGCGATGTACAGCACATCCGGGCGCTGCTTGCGCCAGCGGCGCAGCAAACTGTGCATCGACACCTCGCCCCACTGCAGGCCGGGGTAGCCGGGCAGCGCCCAGCCACGGCAGAGCAGCAGCTGCTGGTCGTTATCCACAGGCGCCTCGCCCGCCTGGCGCGGCCGCACGATCTCCACGTGATGGCCACGCTGGCGCAGCCCCTCGCTCAGGCGGCCAAGGGTATTGGCCACCCCGTTGATCTCGGGTGGGAAGGTCTCGCTGACCAGGGTGATGCGTAGGGCAGGTGTATTCATGACAAAAAGTTTCCGCCCGCTGCATTGCGCACAAGTGACAGCCATGTGACGGGCAGATGACGCCTGCTTTCCGGCAGTTTCAGCGGTGTGAATATTTCCTTTCAAGCTGCTCAAGAAGTGCTGCCAGGCAGCCGATGAAGATGCATTCGATCAGGTGATGCGCTCCGGGAGAGCGGTAATGTTCAACAGCAAGCTCAAGAAAGAAATCCAGCAACTGCGTGAAGACCTGTGGTCCGTGGAACAGGTCAAGAGCAGCCTGGACAGCGAAATGCTGGTGCTGCAGCTCGATCCCCAGGGGCGTATCGAGGAGGTCAACGGCAATTTCGAGAAAGAGATGCTGTACCGTGCCAAGCAGCTGATCGGGCGCAACATCGAAGACATCGTGCCCGCCCACGTGAAGAAGCTCGACTTCTACCAGCGCATGAAAAGCGCCATCACCCGTGGCGAGCACCTCAATGGCGCGTTTCGCCTGCTGCGCGGCAATGGCGAAGAGGCCTGGCTGCGCTCCATCCTGCAACCGGTGAAGACCAGTGACGGGCGCATCAAGCATTTTTCCATGCACTCCAGCGACCTGACCCGCACCATCGAAACCTCGCGCGAGCACGAGAGCCTGATCAAGGCGCTGATGCGCTCCACCGCGGTGATCGAGTTCAACCTCGAAGGCCAGGTGCTGACCGCCAACGAGCGCTTCCTGCAGTCGGTGGGCTACAGCCTGGAGCAGGTGCGCGGCAAGCACCACCGCCTATTCTGCGAACCGGAAGAAGCCAATTCGATGGCCTACCAGGCGTTCTGGGACAAGCTGCGCCGCGGCGAGTACGTGGCCGACCGTTTCAAGCGCGTCGATGCCCATGGCCGCACGGTGTGGCTGGAAGCGTCCTACAACCCGATCTTCGATGCCCATGACGTGCTGTACAAGGTGGTCAAGTTCGCCACCGTCATCACCGACCAGGTCAACCAGGAACAGGCCGTGGCCCAGGCGGCCGACATCGCCTACACCACCTCGCTGGAAACCGACGACAGCGCGCGCAAGGCCACCGATGTGGTGACCCAGACCGTGGAAGTGATGCGCGGCCTGGAAGGCTCGATGCAGGACGCCGCCGAAGGCATCCAGGCGCTGGACAAGCAGTCGAAAGTGATTGGCGCGATCATCAAGACCATCAGCGACATCGCCGGCCAGACCAACCTGCTGGCGCTCAACGCGGCCATCGAGGCCGCCCGCGCCGGCGAGCAGGGCCGTGGCTTTGCCGTGGTCGCCGACGAAGTGCGCCAGCTGGCTTCACGCACCAGCAGCGCCACCGAGGAAATCGCCAAGGTGGTGCAGCAGAACGAGCAGCTGGCCCAGGCCGCGGTGGACATCATCGACACCAGCAAGCGCCAGGCCGAACAAGGGCTGGCGCTGGCGGCGGATACCGGTGGGGTGATCGTCGAGATCCAGGAAGGGGCGAAGAAGGTGGTGGATGCGGTGGGGCAGTTTTCCAGTCAGCTGAATCACTGATCGGCCATCGAAGGGGGCAAGGTCAACAACGCTGACCTTCCGGGCAAACGGGTTTATCAGGTGCGTTCCCGCACCCAGAACAACGTAGCCCCGGCGACCGCTGCGGGCATCATCAGCACGTTCACCCCCGGAATCATCAGCGCCAGGTAGGTGATGCCGCCAAAGCCCAGCGACTGCCAGCGCTTCTGGCGCAGCCAGGCGAGCATGTCCTGCCAGCTCATCTTGTTGTTGTCCGCCGGGTAGTCGATGTACTGGATGGCCATCATCCACACCCCGAACATCAGCCACAGCGGCGCGGCGATCACATTGACCACCGGGATGAACGACAGGATGAACAGGCCGATGGCCCGTGGCAGGAAGTAGCCGAGCTTGCGCATCTCGCGGCTGAGGGTGCGCGGCACCATGGCTGCCAGCTCAGCCCAGCTGAAGGCCGGGAAGTTGTCCTGGCCACGCACCACCACCTCGACCTTCTCCGCCAGAAAGCCGTTGAACGGCGCGGCGATGATGTTGGCCACCAGGGTGAAGGTGAAGAACACCATCAGCACCAGCAAGGCGACGAACAGCGGCCAGAGGATATAGCTGAGAAAGCTCAGCCAGCTGGGCAGGGTCGGCATCAGGGCGTCGAGCCACAGGCTGAACTGGTGCCCGGCGAAGTACACCAGGCCGCCGAACAGCAGCAGGTTGATCGCCAGCGGCAGCAGCACGAACAACCGCAGACCGGGGCTGAGCACCAGTTTCAGGCCTTCGCGCAGGTACTGGGGGCCAGAGAGGACAGGGGCTTGCATCGACACGCTCCGAACAGAAGGGAAAACGCGCTGACCTTACCGAGTTTGCCGCTCCGACGAAAGGCAGGTGATCATGAAGAAACCACCTGTAACAAATGCCATAGAGCGGTTTTACCCTGATGAAAATCCTTATATAGACGATGCCTATGAGGTGGATTGTCGAAGGATATTTCCTTAATCTCTGCCACCTCGCTACAGTGCGCTCAACTTTCCGCTTTCTGGGCCTGCGCGTTGTAGCCTTCCCCAAGTGCTGTGTGGGCCCTTTTTAAATTTCCTGCTGGCGCACCCGGTATCCCGATGCCGGCCTCTGCGGCCCGCTCGACAGGAGTTCGACATGTCTGAAGTACGTCATTCGCGCGTCATCATCCTCGGTTCCGGCCCTGCCGGTTACAGCGCCGCGGTCTATGCTGCCCGCGCCAACCTCAAGCCGCTGCTGATCACCGGCATGCAGGCGGGCGGCCAGCTGACCACCACCACCGAAGTCGACAACTGGCCGGGCGACCCCCACGGCCTGACCGGCCCGGCACTGATGCAGCGCATGCAGGAACACGCCGAGCGTTTCGAGACCGAGATCGTCTTCGACCACATCAACGCCGTCGACCTGGCCAACAAGCCCTACACCCTGCAGGGTGACAGCGGCAGCTACACCTGCGACGCGCTGATCATCGCCACCGGCGCCAGCGCCCGCTACCTGGGCCTGCCATCGGAAGAAGCGTTCATGGGCAAGGGCGTTTCCGCCTGCGCCACCTGCGACGGCTTCTTCTACCGCAACAAGCCGGTGGCCGTGATCGGCGGCGGCAACACTGCCGTGGAAGAGGCGCTGTACCTGGCCAACATCGCCAGCAAAGTGACCCTGGTGCACCGCCGCGATACCTTCCGCGCCGAGAAGATCCTGGTCGACAAGCTGCACGCCCGTGTGGCCGAAGGCAAGATCGAGCTCAAGCTCAATGCCACCCTGGACGAAGTGCTGGGTGACAACATGGGCGTGACCGGTGCGCGCCTGAAGAACAACGACGGCAGCAGCGAAGAAATCAAGGTCGACGGCGTGTTCATCGCCATTGGCCACACCCCGAACACCTCGCTGTTCGAAGGCCAGCTGACCCTGAAGGACGGCTACCTGGTGGTCAACGGCGGCCGTGAAGGCAACGCCACCGCCACCAACGTCGAAGGCGTGTTCGCCGCAGGTGACGTAGCTGACCACGTTTACCGCCAGGCCATCACCTCGGCAGGCGCCGGCTGCATGGCGGCGCTGGATGTGGAGCGCTACCTGGACGGCCTGGCCAACGCCTCGTTCTGATCCAAGCCCCATGAAAAAACCGGCCCTCTGGCCGGTTTTTTCATGGGTGGATTCTGCTGTGCCTGTTCAAAGGCTCAAGCGCATCGACAGGTCCACTGCCTTCACATCCTTGGTCATGGCACCAATGGAGATGTAGTCCACACCGGTCTCGGCAATCACCCGCAGGGTGCTCTCGGTCACCCCGCCACTGGCTTCGAGCTTGGCCTTGCCCGCCGTGATGCGCACCGCCTCGCGCATTTCATCCAGGCTCAGCTCATCGAGCATGATGATGTCGGCCCCGGCCGCCAGCGCCTGGCGCAGTTCGTCCAGGCTTTCCACCTCGATTTCCACCGGCTTGCCCGGCGCGATGCGGTGCGCTGCGGCCACGGCCTCGGCCACGCCACCGCTGGCGGCGATGTGGTTTTCCTTGATCAGGAAGGCATCGAACAGGCCAATGCGGTGGTTGTCGCAACCGCCGCAGGTCACTGCGTACTTCTGCGCCAGGCGCAGGCCAGGCAGGGTCTTGCGGGTGTCGAGCAGGCGCACCTGGGTGCCGTCCACCATGTCGGCTAGAAACCGCGCCCGGGTGGCCACGCCCGACAACATCTGCAGGAAGTTCAGCGCACTGCGCTCGCCGCTGAGCAGCGAGCGTGCCGGGCCTTCGAGGTGGAACAGCGCCTGGTTGGCGCGGGCACGGTCGCCGTCGGCCACCTGCCAATGCACCGCCACCCGCGGGTCGAGCTGGCGGAACACCGCATCGACCCAGGCAGTGCCGGCAATCACGCAGTCTTCGCGGGTAATGATGGTGGCCTTGGCCAGGCGCTCGGCGGGGATCAGCTGCGCGGTGATGTCGCCACTGCCAATGTCCTCCAGCAGCGCGCGGCGCACGTTGGCTTCGATCTCGGCGGTCAGGTCGGCAAGGCGTAGGTTCGGCATGGTCGGCTCCACAAGCAAGATGCCGGCGATTATAGGGCAGGGGGCCGGCGTGTACAGCGGCCTTGCCACTGACCTTTGGTCAGGCCGTCTGAGCATTTGCGGCAAATGCAGGTCTTTAACCCCGCCTACGAAGTGATGCTGGCAGCTGTCAGCTTTTTTACCGATAATGGCGCCTACTATTTGGCGTCATAGCTTTGACGATGCTTCGCCCCATCGCACATTACCCAGCAAGGAGTTCGGGATGCAGAAAGAAGGCAAGGTGGTGCCCTTGGCGGCCGCCATCGATCGAGGGGCACGCACGCCTCTGCCTTGCCTTCCGGTGCTGCTCCTGCAGGTGCGCGACAAGGCTGCCCTGCAATTGCGCCAGGGCCTGCAAGCCTTGTTCGACAATGCCGACGACACCCTCTTCGAGATGGCCGACAAGGCGCTCGACCGCTACGACCAGAACCTCTACTTCGAAGCCATGCGCGACCTGCGCCTGAAGCGCAAGTGCATCGAGCGCGGCTTTCTCGACACCTTCTACGACACCTTCGCACGCATCGGCCAGGCCGACCCGCTGGGCGAGGCCGACAGCCTGGGCAACAAGGCGCAACGCGAACGTGAAGCGGCCGTCGAGGGCATGGTCGCGCGCGTGCTGTCGCGTGACGGGCTGGCCCTCGAGCAACTGGGCCTGCGCTTGCAGAGCCTGCTCGAGCGGCCCTTCGGCGAGCGCCGCAACCCGCTGGGGCCTGCCGCGCTGTGCGGCTACTTTCTCGATGCCGGGCGCAACCTGGGCGTTGGCCTGCGGGTCAAGCTGATCCTGCTCAAGCTGTTCGAGCGTTATGTGCTGCGCGACATCGACGTGCTGTATGGCGAGGCCAACCAGTTGCTGGCCGCCGCTGGCGTGCTGCCCGAACTCAAGCCGGCGCCGCGCCGGCGTGCCGACGACCGGCGCCTGGGTACGCGGCGCATCGCCGACAATCTGCCGGCCGACGAGGCCATCGGCGCAGACAGCGCCGGCCAGGCCTTCATCGCCTCGATGCAGGTGCTCCTGGCGCCGACACGCGGGCGCATCGCGCCGCGCCTGCAAGCCCATGCCAGCGCCCAGCCGATCAATACCGCCGACCTCCTGCGCCTGCTCTCGCACCTGCAGCGCTACGTGCCTGCCACGCTCGAAGAGGATGATTTCGAGCTGGGCCAGCAGCTCGAGCAGTTGCTGCTGCGGGTCAGCGTGCGCAGCGGCACGCGCCGGCGCATCGCTGGCGCCGATGAAGACATGATCAACCTGGTCGGCCTGCTGTTCGAGTACATCCAGGCCGACGACAACCTGCCGCCGAGCCTGCGCACGCTGCTCGCGCGCCTGCACATTCCGCTGCTCAAGGTGGCGCTGGTCGACCACGGCCTGTTCAGCCGCGCCAGCCACCCGGCGCGGCGCCTGCTCAACGAGATCGCCGCCGTGGCGATCGGCTGGGACACCGCTGGCGAAGGCCTGCGCGACAGCCTGCACGTGCGCGTCGAGCGCATCGTCCAGCGCCTGCTCGATGACGGCTCGCAAGCCCCGGCACTGTTCGCCGAGCTGCTGGAAGACTTCCTTGCCTTCAGCCACGACGAGCGCCGGCGCAACGAACTGCTCGAACAACGCACCCGCGATGCCGAAGAGGGCCGCGCCCGCACCTTGCAGGCCCGCCAGCAGGTGCAGCAGGCGCTCAACCAGCGCCTGCACGGGCGTGTGCTGCCCCAGGCGGTGGTGCAGATGCTGGTGCAGGCCTGGAGCCAGGTGTTGCTGCTCGCCCTGCTCAAGCAGGGCGAAGCCTCCCAGGAGTGGCGCAACGCCCTGGCGACCATGGATACGCTGCTCGCCAGCATCACCCCGCACCCCGAGCCCCAGGCCCTGCTGCAGCAGGTGCCCGGCCTGCTCAAGGCGCTGCGCGAAGGCCTGGCCGGGGTGGCACTGGATTCGGCGGCCACGCGCGAATTCTTCCTGCAACTGGAGCAACTGCACCTGCGTGCGTGCGCGCCTTCGCCCTGGCCGGCGGGCGATGCCGAGCCTGCATTGGCAGAGGTGCGGGTGGCCGAGGAAATCGTCCTGGCCATCGCCGAGGAGCCGGCCTGCGCGCCGCTGCGCCCGCTCGACGAACAGGCCGCGCAATCGCGCATGGTGCGGCGCCTGCGTATCGGCGCCTGGGTCGAGGTGCTGGATGATGACGAGCCGCTGCGCTGTAAGCTGGTGGCCCGCATCGACAGCAGCGACCGCCTGGTATTCGCCAACCGCACCGGCATGAAGGTGCGCGAATGGAATAGCGCCGGCCTGGCCCAGGCCCTGCGCCTGGGTGAAGTGCGCCTGCTGGATGACGGGCTGCTGTTCGAACGGGCGCTGGAGGCCGTGCTCGATGGCCTGCGCCAGCAGCAGGTGCACTGAAGGCTGGTAGCCCACCGGCATTACAATGATTCACATGCAAAGCGCAGCCTGCGCAGGGCATACTGCCGTTCTGTACCGGCGCTTTTCAGGATCTGCCCCATGCTATTGGACCGTGCCACTGGCTGGTTCCACGGAAACGGAATCACCCACTGCCCCTCGCCGAACTTCAATGCGCGCCCCGAAGGCGAAGCGATCTCCCTGCTGGTGATCCACAACATCAGCCTGCCGCCCGCCTGTTTCGGCAGCGGCAAGGTCCAGGAATTCTTCCAGAACCGCCTCGACCCCGACGAACATCCCTACTTTGCCAGCATCAGCCACCTGACGGTTTCGGCGCACCTGTTCGTCGAGCGCGACGGCGGCGTCACCCAGTTCGTGTCGCTGCTCGAACGTGCCTGGCATGCCGGGGTCTCACGCTTCGACGGGCGCGAGGGCTGCAACGACTTTTCCATCGGCATCGAGCTCGAAGGCACCGATGACTTGCCCTACACCGATGCCCAGTACGCCGTGCTGGCGCAACTGACCCAGCACATCCAGGCGGCCTGGCCGGCCATCGACCAGCGCCGCATCCAGGGCCACAGCGACATCGCCCCGGTGCGCAAGACCGACCCCGGCCCGGCATTCGATTGGCCGCGCTACCGCGCCGCTGTGACGGACAACGAGGACAAGGCATGAGTTTTCTGGTGTTGATGCTGGCGCTGTGGGTCGAGAAGTTCTCGGCCCTGCGCCATCAGGTGCAACGCGATGGCTTCTTCCTGGGTGAGCTGGTGCGCCTGGAGCGCAGCGGCAAGGTGCACCCCTGGTGGACCCTGGCCATTCTGGTGCTGGCCCCGGTGGCGCTGCTGGCATTGCTGCTGCACGTGCTCGACCCGGTTGCCTATGGCTTGCTGGCCCTGCCGGTGCACCTGCTGGTGCTGATCTACAGCCTCGGCCGTGGCGACTTCAAGGCCTCGCTCGGGCCGTTTCGCGATGCCTGGCGGCGCGGCGACGAGCAGGGCGCGCTGCACGTGGCCGAGCGCGACCTGGGGCTGGCGGCCGACGAGCCGCACAGCTTGCTGGTGCGGGTACAGGGCAACCTCTTGTGGCAGGCCTACCAGGGCTTTTTCGCGGTGATCTTCTGGTACTTCGTGCTCGGCCCGGGCGCTGCACTGGCCTATCGCCTGCTGGCGTTGACCGCCGAGCACAGCGGCCAACCGGCGCTCAAGGCCCGCGCCGAACAGCTGCGCCATGTGCTGGACTGGCTGCCGGTGCGGGTGCTGGCCCTGAGCTTCGCCCTGGTGGGCAACTTCCTGGCGGTCACCCGGGTCATGCTGCACGAGCTGCTCAACTGGCATATCAGCGCCGCGCACCTGGTGGCCAGGGTCGGGCGAATTGCCGACGACATTCCTGAGCAGGAAGAGAGCCAGCGCGGCCTGGGCCGGCTGGACAGCCTGTGGGACCTGCTGCTGCGCTGCGCCGTGCTGTGGTACGCCGGCTTTGCCTTGTGGACGGTGCTGGTCTGAGCCCTCCCGCGAGGGGCGCTTAACCTTAAGTTACAAACCTCCGGTTCGAACTGCGCTATACAGGGTGGCCTAGTGCTACCCCTTGTAGAACAACAAGAATCCTTGGAGGTGCCCGTGAAGCGTTCGCTCTACCCGGCCATTGCACTGATGAACCGGCTGAGCTTCGGCCAGAAGTTCAGCCTTGTCAGCGTCCTGTTCTTCCTGCCCATGCTTGGCACCAGCACCTACCTGGTCCTCGATGCCTATCGGCAATTCCAGTTCACCCGCGCCGAACTGCAGGGCATCGGCCCGCTGAGCAGCAGCCTGGCCCTGCGCGGCGACCTGGAAACCCTCGGCAACCTGGTGCAGATCAATGTGGTGCTCGGCCAGTCCGGCCAGGCTGTCGACCTGGAATTGCGCATCGCGGCCCTGCAGGACAAGGTCCAGGCACAGCTTGCCGCGTTGAAGGGCGGCGAGGCCGTGCCGCAGGCCAAACTCGAAGAACTGGCGGGCGCATTCATCGCCGCACGCAGCGAAACCTCCCTGCTGAGCAAGGCTGCGTTGTTCGACAAGCTGCTGGCCCAGGCCCAGGTGTTGAGCAGGCAGGTCGCCAACCAGTCGGGGCTGAGCCAGGACAGCCAGGCCTCGGTGCGCCAGCTGAGCGAGTTGATTGGCGTGGCAACGGCGCAAGTCACCCAGAGCCTGGGCGAGGGGCGTGCGCTGGGGGCCGCGGCGTTGGGCCGGGGGTTCATCGACTCCTCCGGCAGTGCCCGTTTCGAAGATTTGCTGCAACGCCTGGAACGCCTGGCCGTGGATTACGCCATGCGCCTGGACGACGCGCTGGCCGCCGACCCGGCCGCCAAGGCTGCCCTGGGCAGCGCGGCGCAGGCCAGCGAGGCGACCGTCAAGCAAGCGGCGGCCTTGTTCGAGGACCGCGTGGTGGTGGCTGAAACCCTGGATGCGCCCTGGCCCGCCTTCTACCAGCAGGTGAGCGAGCTGATGGCCCAGACCTACCGCCTCAATGAGGCAGTGGTTGGCCATCTGCAGGGGCAACTGCAACAGCGCCTGGGCGAGCAGCGCTGGCGCATGATTGCCCTGGTCACGCTGCTGGCGGGTGTGTTTGCCCTGATCGTCTACCTCTACAGCGGCTTCTACGTCTCCACCCGAGCCACCCTGCGCAAGCTGGGCGGCGCCATGGGCAAGGTGGCGGCGGGGGACATGACGGTCAGTTTCCACGCCCACAGCCGTGATGAACTGGGCGAGCTGGGCCGGGATTTCAGTGAAGCCGTGCAGCGTATCCGCGGCCTGATCGACCAGGTCGGCCGCACCGTGGTGGCGGTCGAGGAGCAGGCCGGGCAGGTGCTGGCGGTGTCGACGCGCAGCAACCAGGCGGTCAGCGGCCAGCGTGAGCAGATCGAGCAAGTGGCCACGGCGATGAACCAGATGAGCGCCACCGCCCAGGAAGTGGCGCGCAGCGCGGCGCTGGCCGCCGACGGCGCGCAGCAGGTCAACCATGAAAGCGCCAATGGCCGCAGCCTGGTGGAAAGCCAGCAGGGCAGCATTGGCCGCCTGGCCGGTGAAATCGACCAGACCGTGCTGGCGATCAACCAGCTGGCCACCGACAGCCAGGCGATCGGCCAGGTGCTGGAGGTGATCCGCAGCATTGCCGAGCAAACCAACCTGTTGGCCCTCAATGCCGCGATCGAGGCAGCCAGGGCGGGTGAACAGGGCCGGGGCTTTGCCGTGGTCGCCGACGAGGTACGCACCCTGGCCCGGCGGACCCAGGACTCGACGGCGCAGATCGCGCAGATGATCCAGCGCCTGCAGGAGGGTGTTTCTGCCGCTGTGCGGGCGATGGGCAGCAGCCATCAGATGGCGGCGGCAACGGTGGATGAAGCGCGCCAGGTGCAGCAGGCGCTGGGCAACATCCTGGGGGCGGTGGGTGGGATCGTCGAGCAGAACCAGCAGATTGCGGCGGCGGTCGAGCAGCAGACGGCGGTGGCCCATGATATCGACCGCAACATCGTGGCGATCAACCGGGCGGCCCAGGACACCACCCAGGGCGCCTGCCAGACCGAGGATGCCAGCCGGGCGCTGTCGCAGCAGGTGGTGGAATTGAAGCGGATGATCGGGGCGTTCAAGGTCTAGGTGGGGGCAGTGCCGGCCCTATCGCCGGCAAGCCGGCTCCCACAGGGTCAGGTGGGAGCCTCTACCAACCAAACAGCTCACAGGCATTCTTGCTGCTGGCTTCAGCCAGGGCCTCTACCTCGACCCCCATCAACTCGGCCAACGCCCCGGAAATTTCCGGCAAGTGCTCCGGGCTGTTGCGCTGCCCGGCAAACATCGCCGGGGCCATGTCCGGCGAGTCGGTCTCCAGCACCACGCTCTCCAGCGGCAAGCGCGCCAGGGTCTTGCGCAACCGCAGCGCCTGCGGCCAGGTCGCCGCGCCGCCCAGCCCTAGCCGAAAGCCCAGCTTGATGTACTCGCGGGCCTCTTCGTAACTGCCGGCAAAGGCATGGATGACCCCCGCCCGCGCCGGCTTGTAGCGCTTGAGCGTGGCGATCACCTGGGCATGGCTGCGGCGCACATGAAGCAGCGCCGGCAAGGCGAAGTCGCAGGCCATCTGCAGCTGCGCCTCGAACAGCGCCTGCTGGCGCTGCTTGTCGAGGTCTTCGAGGTAGTAGTCCAGGCCGAACTCGCCCACGGCGCACAGCCGCGGGTCGCCGTGCAGGCGCTCCAGCCATTGGCGCAGTTGCACCAGGTGCTCGGGACGATGCTGCTCCAGGTACACCGGGTGCAAGCCCAGCGCCGCCTGTACGCTCGGCTCGGCGCAGGCCAGGTCCCACACCCGCTGGAAATTGGCCTCGTGCACCCCCAGCACCACCATTCGCTGCACCCCGCGCGCCGCCGCGTTGGCCAAGAGGCGCGGGCGGTCGGCGTCGAAGTCGGGGAAGTCCAGGTGGGTGTGGGTGTCGATCAGGCGCATGTTGAGCCTGCAGTGATGCGTTGCTTGAAGGTGCGGCCAATGGCGTGCACGCCGGGCTCGTAGCGTTTTTCCTCGATCGCGGCCAGGGCCAGCTCCAGTGCGGTGGCGGCGATCAGGCCATGCTGCTGGGCCATGGCGTTGACCGGCAGCGGCAGGAAGTCGAGCAGCTGGTTGTCGCCGAAGGTGCCCAGTTGCAGCTGGCGCGAATCGGCCGGGCGCGCCTGCAGGGTGTCGAACACCCCTTGCAGCAGCACGTAGGAGGTGGTCACCAGGGCATCCGGCAGCCCGCCCAGCTCGTCGATCAGTTGCTGCATCAGGCGCTGGCCGCATTCGCGGCTGAACGCTTCGCCCTGGTAGCGCCGCACGTCACCGGCAAACCCTTGCAGGGCCTCGTCGAAACCACCGGCGCGGGCCTGGCTGACCGACAGCTCCGGGCGTGCGCCGATCAGGGCGATGCTGCGTGGGGCGGTGACGAGCAAGCTGTCGGCCAGCTGGCGGCTGGCATCGCGGTCGTCGCTGATGACCGAGCAGAAGTGCGCCGGGTCCAGGCGCCGGTCGATGGCGATCACTGGCAGGCCTTTGTCCTGCAGTTCGCGGTAGCTGTCGTCTTCGGGCGGCAGGCAGCTGGCGACGAACAGCGCATCGCAGCGCCGGGCGCGGAACAGTTGCTGCAATTGGCGCTCGCTGTCTGGCTGGTCGTCACTGCTGGCAATCAGCAACTGGTAGCCACGGGCGCGGGCGCCCTGTTCCAGCTGCTTGGCGATGCGGGCGTAGCTGGGGTTCTCCAGATCCGGGAGAATGAAGCCCAGGGTGCGGGTGTGCCGGCTGCGCAGGCCAGCGGCCTGCGGGTTGGGCGTGAAGCCGTGGGCCTCGACCACCGCGCGCACGCGCTCGACAGTGCTGTTGCTGATGCGCTGCTGTTCAGCCTTGCCATTGATGACGTAACTGGCAGTGGTCACGGACACACCGGCCAGACGGGCGATATCGCTGAGTTTCACCGAATTTTCCTTGTTATTACCGGGGCTGATCGTGGGACAGGACCGAGTAGTTTGACCCGGCCAGGCTGCCACGCGCAGACGACCATTGTCGCAATTGTCCGACAGGATGGGGCTTTTTCCCCGGAAGATTATCGAGTAACGTGTCCGCTTGGTCAGGTTAAACGTTTCAGCTAAAAATTTTCTGCCGCCGCTGCCGTTCATGCGCAGCCGTTGAACTGGCTGAAAGCGCGAATTTCACAACAATACCTCAGTACCCGGCATTTATCGCCAAGGGGCTGCAAAAGGAGAAGGTCATGCTCGAGCTCGCCAAAGAGCAGATAGCCATGGGCCAGACGGCTGTCGACAAAGCCGAGGCCCTGCGCCTGCTGGCGCAGCGGCTGGTGGCCGACGGCCTGGTCGCCGACGGCTATCTGCAAGGCCTGCAAGCCCGCGAGGCGCAGGGTTCCACCTTCCTTGGCCAGGGCATCGCCATCCCCCACGGCACCCCGCAGACCCGCGACCTGGTGTTCGCCACCGGGGTACGCCTGCTGCAGTTCCCCGAGGGCGTCGACTGGGGCGACGGCCAGCGGGTGTACCTGGCCATCGGCATCGCCGCCCGCTCCGACGAGCACCTGCGCCTGCTGCAACTGCTCACCCGCGCCCTGGGCGAAACCGACCTGGCCGAAGACTTGCGCCGGGCAAGCTCCGCCGAGGCGTTGCTCAAGCTGCTGCAAAGCGCACCGCAGGAACTGGCCCTGGACGCGCAGCTGGTCGGCCTGAACCTGCCCGCCGAGGACTTCGACGAACTGGCCTGGCGCGGCGCACGCCTGCTGCAACGCGCCGGTTGCGTCGACAGCGGCTTTGCCGCCGTGCTCCAGCAGGCCGAGCCGCTGCCCCTGGGCGAGGGCCTGTGGTGGCTGCACAGCGAGCGCCAGGTACGCCAGCCGGGCCTGGCCTTCGTCACCCCGCAGCAGCCGCTGCGCTACCGCGACCAGCCGCTGAACGGGCTGTTCTGCCTGGCCAGCCTCGGCGCTGCGCATCAGGCGCTGCTCGAGCGCCTGTGCGAAGTGCTGATCGAGGGCCGTGGGCAGACGCTGTACCAGGCCACCAGCAGCCGCGCCGTGCTCGAAGTGCTGGGCGGCGAGGCGCCGGCTGACTGGCCCAGTGCGCGCATCGCCCTGGCCAACCCCCATGGCCTGCATGCCCGCCCGGCGAAGATCCTGGCGCAACTGGCCAAGGGCTTCCAGGGCGAGATTCGCCTGCGCCTGGTGGACAGCGCGCAGCCGGCGGTGTCGGTCAAGAGCCTGAGCAAGCTGCTCAGCCTGGGGGCCAGGCGCGGGCAAGTGCTGGAGCTGAGCGCCGAGCCGTCCATCGCCAGCGACGCCTTGCCGGCGCTGCTGGCGGCCATCGAACAAGGCCTGGGCGAGGAGGTCGAGCCACTGCCGGCCACCGCAAGCCCAGCAGCGCCACTGCCGGCCGAAGCCCTGCAGGCCCCGGCCGCAGGCAGCCGCATCCAGGCGGTAGGCGCGGCACCGGGCATTGCCAGCGGGCCGGCGCATGTCTGCGTGGAACGTGAAATCGACTACCCCCTGCGCGGCGAATCGCCCACGCAGGAGCGGCACAAGCTGCAGCAGGCCTTGGAAGTGGTCGGTAGCGACCTGCAAGCGCTGGTGCAGCGCAGCGACAAGGCCATTGGCGAGATCTTCGTCACCCACCAGGAAATGCTCGCCGACCCGGCCCTGAGCGACGATGTCGAGCTGCGCCTGGCCCAGGGCGAGAGCGCGCCGGCGGCGTGGATGGCAGTGATCGAGGCGGCCGCGCGCCAGCAGGAGGCGTTGCATGACGCGTTGCTGGCCGAGCGTGCCGCCGACCTGCGCGATGTCGGCCGTCGCGTGCTGGCGCAGTTGTGTGGCGTGCAGGCCCAGGCCGAGCCCGAGCAACCTTATGTGCTGGTGATGGCCGAGGTAGGCCCTTCCGATGTGGCCCGGCTGGACCCGGCGCGGGTCGCCGGCATCGTCACCGCCCATGGCGGCGCCACGGCCCACAGCGCGATCGTCGCCCGGGCCCTGGGCATTCCGGCGGTGGTCGGCGCGGGGGCGGCGGTGCTGCAGCTTGCAGCCGGCACCCCGCTGCTGCTCGATGGCCAGCGCGGAACGCTCAGCGTGGCGCCGCCGGCCGCCGAGTTGCAGCGTGCGCTGGCCGAACGCGACCAGCGTGAACAACGCCTGCAAGCCGCCTGGGCCGAGCGCCACGCGCCGGCCGTCACCCGCGACGGCCACGCCGTCGAAGTGTTCGCCAACATCGGCCAGAGCAGCGGCATCGACAAGGTGGTGGAGCAGGGCGCCGAAGGTGTCGGCCTGCTGCGCACCGAACTGTTGTTCATGGCCCACCCCCAGGCGCCGGATGTGGCCACCCAGGAGGCCGAGTACCGCCGCGTGCTCGATGGCCTGGGTGGGCGGCCGCTGGTGGTGCGCACCCTCGATGTGGGCGGTGACAAACCCTTGCCCTATTGGCCGATCGCCGCCGAGGACAACCCGTTTCTCGGCGTGCGCGGGGTACGCCTGACCCTGCAGCGGCCGCAGATCATGGAAGACCAGCTGCGCGCCCTGCTGCGCGCCGCCGACCAGCGCCCGCTGCGGATCATGTTCCCCATGGTCGGCCAGGTGCACGAATGGCGCGAGGCGCGGGCGATGGTCGAACGCCTGCGCGCGGAAATCCCGGTCGCCGACCTGCAACTGGGCATCATGGTCGAGGTGCCGTCCGCGGCGTTGCTGGCGCCACAGCTTGCGCGCGAGGTGGACTTCTTCAGCATCGGCACCAACGACCTGACCCAGTACACCCTGGCCATCGACCGTGGCCACCCGAGCCTTTCGGCCCAGGCCGACGGCCTGCACCCGGCGGTGCTGAGCCTGATCGACGTGACCGTGCGCGCCGCCCATGCCCAGGGCAAGTGGGTGGGCGTGTGCGGCGAGCTGGCCGCCGACCCGCAGGCGGTGGCGGTGCTGTTGGGGTTGGATGTGGACGAGTTGAGCGTGGCGGCGCGCAGCATTGCCGAAGTCAAGGCACTGGTACGCCAGGCCGATCACCAGACGGCCCGCGCCCTGGCGCGCGAGGCCCTGCAACAAGACAGCGCCGCAGCGGTTCGCGCGCTGGTGGAGCGTTATTGAATGGCCAAGATCCTGACCCTGACCCTGAACCCGGCGCTGGACATCACCGTCAGCCTCGACACCCTGCGCCCCGGGCTGGTCAACCGCGCCCACGAGCAGCAGACCCATGCTGCCGGCAAGGGCCTGAACGTGGCCCAGGTGCTGGCCGACCTGGGGCACAGCGTGACCGTCGGTGGTTTCCTTGGCCAGGGCAACCTGCAGCCATTCGAGGCGTTGATCGAGCAGCGCGGGTTCGTCGACTGCTTCGTCCGCGTGCCGGGCGAAACCCGCAGCAACCTCAAGCTGGTGGAGGCCGATGGCCGCGTCACCGATATCAATGGGCAAGGCCCGCAGGTCGATGACGCTGCCTGCGCAGCGCTGCTGCGGCGCTTGCAAGCGATGGCGCCAGGGCATGACGCGGTGGTGGTGGCCGGCAGCCTGCCGCGTGGCATCAGCCCCGAGTGGTTCCGCCTGTTGCTTGAGCAACTGAAGGCGCTGGGCCTGAAAGTTGCCCTGGACAGCAGCGGCGAAGCCTTGCGCGCCGGGCTGCAGAGCGCGCCGTGGCTGGTCAAGCCGAACACCGAAGAGCTGGGCGAGGTACTGGGACTGACCGTGAGCAGCGACGCCGAACAGCGCGCCGCGGCCGAGCGGCTGCTGGCCAGTGGCGTGGAGCATGTGGTGGTGTCGGCGGGCGAGCAGGGTGTCAGCTGGTTTGCCGCAGGCCAGGCGCTGCACGCGCGGCCGCCGCAGGTGCGCGTGGCCAGTACCGTGGGCGCCGGCGATTCGCTGGTGGCGGGCATGGTCCACGGCCTGCTGCTGGGCGAACCCGCTTCTCAGACCCTGCGCCGTGCCACCGCCATCGCTGCCCTGGCGGTGACCCAGGTCGGCTTCGGCATTGCCGACCCGCAACACCTGGCGCGCCTGCAAGGCGCCGTGCAACTGACAGAACAACAAGAGGGTTGCCGATGAACATTGCCATTGTCACCGCCTGCCCCAACGGCCAGGTGTCCAGCGTGCTGAGTGCGCGCCTGCTGGCCGCCGCCGCCCAGCGCCGCGGCTGGAAAACCTGCGTCGAAGTGGTGGATGCCGAGCATCCCGAGCGCCAGCTCAGCGCCGCGCAGATTGCCGAGGCCGACTGGGTGCTGGTGGTCAGCACCGGCCAGATCGACCTGGGCCGCTTCAGCGGCAAGCGCGTGTACCAGAGCACGCCGGCCGAAGCGCTGGCCGACCGCGAAGGGTTTCTCGACCGCGCGGCAGTCAATGCGCAGGTGCTCGCCGGCGCGCCCACTAGCGCCCAACCGGTGGCGGCCGTGCGCCTGGTCGCCGTCACCGCCTGCCCGACCGGCGTGGCGCACACCTTCATGGCCGCCGAGGCCCTGCAACAGGCCGCGCAGCAACTGGGCTATGCGCTGACCGTCGAAACCCAAGGCTCGGTCGGTGCGCGCAACCCGCTCTCGGCGCAGGCCATCGCCGAAGCCGACGTGGTGCTGCTGGCCGCCGACATCGAAGTGCCCACAGCCCGCTTCGCCGGCAAGCGCATCTACCGCTGCGGCACCGGCATCGCGCTCAAGCAGGCGCGGGCAACCTTGGACAAGGCGTTGGCCGAAGCCCAGGTCGAAAGCGCAGGCGATGCCGCGCCGGCTGCGGCCAAGGCCGAGAAGGCCGGGGTCTACAAGCACCTGCTCACCGGCGTGTCGTTCATGCTGCCGATGGTGGTGGCCGGCGGCCTGCTGATCGCCTTGTCATTCGTGTTCGGTATCGAGGCCTACAAGGAGCCAGGCACCTTGCCCGCCGCGCTGATGCAGATTGGCGGCGAGGCGGCGTTCAAGCTGATGGTGCCGCTGCTGGCGGGCTACATCGCCTGGTCCATCGCCGACCGCCCGGGCCTGGCGCCGGGCATGATCGGCGGCTTGCTGGCGAGCACCCTGGGCGCCGGTTTCATCGGCGGCATCGTCGCCGGTTTTCTCGCCGGCTACAGCGCCAAGGCGATCGCCCGCTGGGCACGCCTGCCCAGCAGCCTCGACGCGCTCAAGCCGATTCTGATCATTCCGCTGCTGGCCAGCCTGTTCACCGGCCTGGTGATGATCTACGTGGTCGGCCAGCCGGTGGCGGCGATGCTCGAAGGGCTCACGCACTTTCTCGACAGCATGGGCACCACCAACGCCATTCTGCTCGGCCTGCTGCTGGGCGGCATGATGTGCGTCGACCTGGGCGGGCCGATCAACAAGGCGGCCTATGCCTTCTCGGTGGGGCTGCTGGCGTCGTCGAGCTATGCGCCGATGGCCGCGACCATGGCCGCCGGCATGGTGCCGCCGATCGGCCTGGGCATCGCCACCTTCCTGGCCCGGCGCAAGTTCGCCCAGAGCGAGCGCGAGGCGGGCAAGGCGGCGTTGGCGCTGGGCTTGTGCTTCATCTCGGAGGGGGCGATTCCGTTCGCGGCCAAGGACCCATTGCGGGTGATCCCGGCGAGCATTGCCGGCGGGGCGTTGACCGGGGCGCTGTCGATGTATTTCGGCTGCAAGCTGATGGCGCCGCATGGTGGGCTGTTCGTGTTGCTGATACCCAATGCGATCAACCACGCGTTGCTGTACCTGCTGGCGATCGTGGCGGGGAGCTTGCTGACGGCGGTGGTGTATGCCGTGATCAAGAAGAGCGAGCGGGTGGAGCTGGCAGTGGCGCCGGTGAAAGGCTGAGGGGCCTCATCGCCGGCAAGCCGGCTCCCACAGGTACAGCGCATGCCTGAAGGCCTGTGTTTGCTGACGGCAGTGGTGCCTGTGAAGGGTTGAGGGCCTCATCGCCGGCAAGCCGGCTCCCACAGGGTAAACACAGGCCTTGAAGCCTGTGCTGTACCTGTGGGAGCCGGCTTGCCGGCGATAGGGCCAGAGCTGGCACCCCTCACTTGCGATGCTTCTGCCGCAATGGCACCAGCAAGTCCCCCAGGCCGTTATGGTCGACCTCGTGCATCAACGCCAGCAACCCACCCAGTTCCCCCGCCGGAAAGCCCTTGCGCGCAAACCAGGCCAGGTAGTCACCCGGCAGGTCGGCAATGATCCGCCCCTGGTATTTGCCAAAAGGCATCGTGCGCGTGACCAGCAGTTCGAGGGTTTCCGGTTTCATGGGTAAGGCCTGCAGGGAAAGTGCGCCGACCATACTGCAATCTGCACGAGCGCCCAAGCGGCAATCATGCATAACGCCGTTTCACACATTCCTGCATTTGATAGTAACTAATTGATTTTAAACGATTTTATTTTTGCGCAAGGCTTGGCACGAAGGCTGCTCCTGATTACATGACTATCACCTGCCAAGGAGTTAAACCATGAGCAACCCCAACAAAGACGTGATCGACGTACTCAACGACCTGATCGAGTACAGCAAGGACGGCGAAAAGGGTTTCAAGACTTCGGCCGATGATGTGAAGAACCCGGAACTCAAGGCCTTCTTCGTGCAGCGCGCCGGTGAATGCTCCAGCGCCGCCGCCGAGCTGCAAAGCGAAGTTCGCCGCCTGGGAGGTGACCCGGAAACCTCCACCAGCATCAGCGGCGACATGCACCGCGGCTGGGTCAACCTCAAGTCGATGGTCACCGGCAAGGACGAAGAAGCGGTGCTCAACGAAGTCGAGCGCGGCGAGGACCACGCCCTCAAGGCCTACAAGGAAGCCCGCGAAAAACTGGTCAAACTGGGCCGCGCTGCCAGCGACCAGAGCTATGCACTGGTCGAGAAGCAACTGCAAGGCGTGCAACGCAACCACGACCAGGTCAAGGCGCTGCGCAACGCTGCCCGCGCCCGCTCCTAAGGGGTTGGCCCCTCTACTCGGTTGCGGCCTTTGGCCTTGGCCCGGTAGAGGGCTTCGTCCGCATCACCCAGCACCCGGGTCAGGTCGTGCTGGGTGCCGGGGATGAACACGCCGATGCCGATGCTGACCGTCACCGCACGGGCATCATCGGCAAACGGCGCCAACCCTTCCACGCTGGCGCGAATGCGCTCTGCCAGCAACAGCGCACCCGGCAGCTCGGTCTCCGGCAAGATCACCTGAAACTCCTCCCCCCCGTAGCGCGCCGCCAGGTCGGCGGGCCGGCGCAGGCACTGTTCGATGGCCTTGGCCACCTCCCGCAGCGCATGGTCGCCACCGGCATGCCCATGGCGCTGGTTGAACGCCTTGAAATGATCCACATCCACCATCATCACCGCCAGCGGCTTGCGGTTGCGCTGGGCGCGTGCCCATTCCAGGCGCAGCACCTGGTCCAGCCGGCGGCGGTTGGCAAGGCCGGTGAGGCTGTCGGTGGCGGCCAGGGTCGCCAGGCTCTGTTCGGCTTCATGACGGCGCTGTAGCTCGCGGCCCAGCAGCAAGGTCAGCCAGAGGATGCCCACGCACAGCACGCCAGTGGCCACGCTGACCAGTATCGCGGTGCGCCGCCACGACTCGAACACCTCGTCGGCCGAGTGCACCACCATCACGATCAACGGCAGGTCGGCCACCCGGGCGAAGGTGAACATGCGCTGGTCCCCGGTGGTGCTCGAACGTGCCGTGAAGCTGCCGCTGCGTTCGCCGAGCATGCGCTTGAAGTTGGGCCGCTCGCGGTAGTTGCTGCCGATCAGCGGGTCTTCTGGCCGGGTAGGTTGCCGGGCGAGCAGTTGGCCATTGGCGTTGAACAGGTTGATGCTGCTGTCGTCGCCGATATCCAGGCGCTGGAACAGTTCGTTGAAATAGGAAAGGCGCAAGGCGCCTGCGGCCAAGCCTGCGAACTCGCCGTTCGGGCCGGAAATGCGCCGGCTGAAGCTGATGCACCAGTCCAGGTCGCCCAACCGCGCCTTGAACGGCGGGCCCACCAGCAAACCGAGGTTGGGGTCGTTCAGGTGCGCCTTGAACACGCCGGTGTCGGCGAAGTTGGCCTTGCGCGGCACGATGCTGGTGGAGTCGCCCACCACATTGCCGGCCTTGTCCAGCCACAGCACATCGCCGCGCTTCTTGTCGACGAAGGCTTCGTTGAACAGCAGGCGTTGGCGCAGCGCACTGGGGATCTCGGGCAGCTCCTTGCGGTTGACCGCCCAGATCAGGCCCTGCAGGGACTGATCGTAGAGTTCGGCATTGCGCAGGATGTCGCTTTCGATCAGCTGCACGATGTTGTTCGAGGCGCGGATGGCCGATTGCTCGACGCTGTCACGCTCGCGGGCCAGCAGGTAGCTGACGATGGCCACGATCGCGAGCACGGCAAGGCAACTGCCCAGGTTGAGGATCAGCTCGGGGTGCGACCTGTAGAGTGCGAGACGCGGTAATCGAGTGGGCATGCGCGCTACTGCTGAGGCAGGGCCATTTGCGGCGGCGACATTCTAGGGGTGCAGGGATTGTCGAACAAGATTTGTCCGACGGAATCGTGCGTGGGAGCGGGCGAACCCGCTCCCGCAAGGGTCAGAAGATGTTCACCGGATAATCGACGATCACCCGCAGTTCGTCGTTGTCGCTGTTGCTGTCGATCGACGCATAGCCCTGGCTGCCGCGGTGGGTGGCATAGCGCACCAACACCGACAAGTCCTTGAAGTCGCCTTCCTGGAACACGTATTTCACGTCCAGGTCGCGCTCCCAGTGCATGGCGTTCTTGCCATCGGCGCGGTAGTAGTCGTAGTGGCTGGTGTCGCGGCTGGCCTTGGTCAGGTCCGCCTCGCCGCGCGAGTACGACACGGTGGTGCTCAGGCCTGGGATGCCGACGCCGGCGAAGTTGTAGCCGTACTGCAGCTTCCACGAACGCTCGTTCGGGGCGTTGAAGTCCGAGTACATGCGCGAGTTGTCCAGGTACACGCTGTCGCCCAGGTTGATGTAGTCGAACGGCGTGTTGCCGTTGACGCGCTGGTAGGCGGCGGTGACGCTGTGGTAACCGGCATTGACCGTGAAGTGCAGGCTGTAGGTGTTGTTGTCGATCTTGCCCAGCAGCGCCTGGCCGGTGTCCTGGGTGTGGTAGAAGTGCACGCCCGGGTTCAGGCTGACCAGGTCGTTGACCACGTAGGTGTAGTCGAAGTCGGCGTAGTACTGGTTCCAGATGTCCTTCAGCTCAGCGGCGTAAAGGTTGGCGGTGATGTTCTCGGTGCCGCTCCAGGACGCGCCGGCCCAGTTCAGGTGCTTGCTCTTGTCGTGCTCGTCCAGCGCACCGTAGTAGGTGTCGATGCGGCGATGGCCGCTCTGGTTGTACGGGTGGGTGAAGCTGACTTGGCCGCCTTCGAGCAGCAGCCCGTCGATGCTGGTATTGGTCAGGCTCACGCCGCGGAAGGTCTGCGGCAGCATGCGGGTTTCACCGCCGGCGATCACCGGGTTGGTGAGGAACAGGTCACCAGCCTTGAGCTCGGTGTCGAACGCCTTGAGCTTGACCGCAGCGCCGGCCGTGGAGAACGAGTGCGGGGCGGCGCCCAGTTCACCGTCGTCCTTGTAGTGCGACGGCAGGATGCTGGTGCCGGCATGGCCGCCACCGCCGTCGAGCTTCAGGCCCAGCATGGCATGGGCGTCGAGGCCGAAACCCACCACCCCAGGGGTGTAGCCGGACTCGAAACGGGCGACTGCGCCCTGGCCCCACTCGCGCTTGTCGCGCACACCACTGTTGAGGTTGTTGCGGTTGAAGTAGGCATTACGCAAATGCAGGTTGAACGTCGAGCCTTCGATAAAGCCATCAGCCTTGTCTTCATCTGCCTGGGCGGCGAACGGCATCGTTGCAGTCAATGCAATGAACAACGGGGTAAAACGAAACGCGGAAGGCACCGGTACTAGCTCCTTTGGTCGGGCGGTGGGGCAGTTTTTATTTTTTGAATGTGCAACTTTCTTGTTAGAGACGTAACAACCGGGCTGATCGTTAAAGCACATAAAAAAAGCCGCTGATTGGCAGCGGCTTTAAAAGGCTAACATATCGGCACCGGTGGTGCCCATGGCGTAGCCGAGGGAAATCTGGAGCAGCGGCGAACAGCAATCAGCTGTCCGCGTTGGCATCGCTTTGAACTTTGGAAGCGGTCTGTTCCGAGGCTTTTACGGCGTCTGCCTGGTGGGCGACAGCTTCGCGGGCATCTTGGTGAACAGCGGCAAGCTCGGCATTACGGGCGACGAAGGCCGGCGACTCTTCAGCCATGGCCAGGGGCGACAACAACAGGGAAGACAGAACGAAAACGCTGGCAATACCCATACTGTTGGACATTTTGAAACTACCTTCTTGCGGTGCAAGTGCTAATGAGGACAGGGCTAAAGTTAGTCGTTTAATGGCCCTGGAAACAGCGTCCGTGGTGATAAGCACTGTTGCGCAAAAGGTAACGATCATCTGGAAAAGCAATTAGACTTTCGCCCCAAACCCGCGTGTTTGAGCGCTTGGCAGGCGAATGCCGAAGGTGTTGGCGCCGGCTTCGCTCTGCACGAAAACATCGCCCCCATGCATCAGCGCAATGGCTTTGACGATGGCCAGGCCCAAGCCATGGTTGCCGCCGCCACTGTTGCTGCGCGCCGCATCCACCCGGTAGAAACGCTCGAACAGCAGCGGCAGGTGGGCATCGTCGATGGCCGGCCCCGGGTTGCTCACGGCGATGCTGGCCTGTTGCGCCCCGGCATCGATATGCACGCGGATCACCTGGTTGGGTGCGGTGTGTTGCACGGCATTGTTCAGCAGGTTGATCAGCGCCCGGCGCAGCTGGGCTTTTTCGATCGGCGCCTGGGCGTCGCCGCTGACCGACACGCTGACCTGGGCGTCTTCGAGGATGTAGTCCAGGTAGTCGAGGGTGGTGGCGACTTCCTCGGCCAGTGACGCCTGGGTCAGGGCGGTGGCCTTGCTGCCCTGGTCGGCGCTGGCGAGGAACAGCATGTCGTTGATGATGCTGCGCAGCCGCTCGAGCTCTTCGAGGTTCGATTGCAGCACTTCGAAGTAGTGCTCGGCGCTGCGCCCGCGGGTGAGCGCGACCTGGGTCTGGCCGATCAGGTTGGTCAGCGGCGAGCGCAATTCGTGGGCGACGTCGGCGTTGAACGCCTCCAGCCGCGAATAGGCCTGGCTGACCCTGTCGAGGGCGGCGTTGAAGGCGCCGGCGAACTGCGCCAGCTCCGGCGCCAGGTCGTGGGTTTGCAGGCGGCCGTCCAGGCGCGGCGGAGCCAGCGCCTGGGCTTCGTTGGACAGCGCCAGCAGCGGGCGCAGGCCGATCCGGGCGACCCAGTACCCCAGCACCGAAGCCAGCAGCACACCCAGCACCGCCAGCCCGACGATGGCCACCAGCAAGCTGTGCTGCGCCTGCCAGAAGGTTTCCGTGTCGATGCCAATCAGAAAGCGCAGCGGCGGGCGCTCGGCCACGGCCGGCAGTTCGCTGACCAGCACCTTGTACGGGTAGGGGCGCTCGGGCAGGCGCAGGTCGCGCATGCCTTGCGGGCCTTCGGCGAACGCGCGTACCAGCTCGCTGGGGTGGCCGTATTCGAAGGCCGGATTGCTGCTCACCACCCAGAAGCGGATGCGTTTGTCTTCTTCGCTGAGCAAGTTGAGCTTGTTGCTGATCTTGGCCCAGTGCTCGGGCGTGCCGAAGCGGTTGAGGGTGGATTCGAGCACGCTGTAGCGCGCATCGAGCTCGGCCGCCGGCAGCAGGTCGAGGCTGCGGTCGACCTGGCGATACAGCGCCGAGCCGATCAGCACGAACACCCCCAGCGCCACCAGGATGAACAGCGCCGACAGGCGCAGGGCGATGGAGTTAACCGGCACGGTTTTCCAGGACATAGCCCATGCCTCGGATGGTGTGCAGCAGCTTGTTGTCGAATGGCCCGTCGAGCTTGGCGCGCAGGCGTTTGATGGCGACCTCGACGACATTCGCGTCGCTGTCGAAGTTGATGTCCCAGACCAGCTCGGCGATGGCGGTCTTGGACAGGATCTCGCCCTGGCGCCGGGCCAGCACGCTGAGCAGCGAGAACTCCTTGGCGGTCAGGTCCAGGCGGGTGCCGGCGCGGCTGGCCTTGCGCGCCATGAGGTCGATCCACAGGTCGCCAACCTGCACCTGCAGCGGCTCGTGGCTGCTGCTGCGGCGGGTCAGGGCCTGCAGGCGGGCAACCAGTTCGAGGAACGAGAACGGCTTGCCCAGGTAGTCGTCGGCACCTTCGCGCAGGCCATGGATGCGGTCTTCGACGCGCTCGCGGGCGGTGAGCATGATTACCGGCGTCTGCTTGCGCGCGCGCAGGGCACGCAGCACGCCGTAGCCATCCAGGCCCGGCAGCATCACGTCGAGCACGATCACCGCGTAGTCGCCTTCAAGGGCCATGTGCAGCCCGTCGATGCCGTCGCGCGCAAGGTCGACGGTGAAGCCTTGCTCGCTCAGGCCGCGATGCAGGTAGTCGGCGGTTTTTTCTTCGTCTTCGATGATCAGCACACGCATGGTCTTGTCTCAGCTGGCACTTGGCGCGGCCGCAGCGGCCGCCTGGCGGCGATGGAACAGGCGCTCCAGGGCCAAGTATATGACCGGGGTGGTGAACAGCGTCAGCGCCTGGCTCACCAACAGGCCGCCGACCACGGCGATACCCAGCGGCTGGCGCAGCTCGGCGCCGGTGCCGAAGCCGAACATCAGCGGCACCGCGCCGAGCAGCGCGGCCAGGGTGGTCATGATGATCGGGCGAAAGCGCACCAGGCACGCCTGGCGGATCGCCTGCTCGGGCGTCATGCCCTGGTGGCGCTGGGCTTCGAGGGCGAAGTCGATGAGCAGGATGCCGTTCTTCTTGACGATGCCGATCAGCAGCACCACGCCGATCAGGCCCATGATGCTGAAGTCCTGCCCGCTGGCCCAGAGCAGGATGATCGCGCCCAGGCCCGCCGAGGGCAGCGTCGAGATGATGGTCAGCGGGTGGACGAAGCTTTCGTACAGCACGCCGAGGATGATGTACACCGCCACCAGCGCGGCGAGGATCAGGTACGGCTGGCTCGACAGCGAGCTCTGGAAGGCCTGGGCAGCGCCCTGGAAGTTGCCGGCGATGGAGTCGGGCATGCCCAGTTCGCGCTGGGTGCGTTCGAGGATCTGCACCGCATCGCCCAGGGCCACGCCGGGCGCCAGGTTGAACGACAGGTTGGCGGCCGGGAACAGGCCGTCATGGCTGATCGACAGCGGCCCGGTGCTGGGCGCTGCCACGTGGGCCAGGGCCGACAACGGCACCATCTCGTTGGTCAGCGGCGAGCGCAGGTAGAAGAAGTTGAGGCTTTCGGCCTTGCCGCGCTGGCGCGCATCGAGCTCGAGAATCACCTTGTACTGGTTGGTCTCGGTCTGGAATTCGCTGATCTGCCGCTGGCCGAAGGCGTCGTACAGCGCCTGGTCGACGTCGGTGGTGGTCAGGCCGAAGCGCGCTGCGGCCTGGCGGTCGATGTCGATGCGCGTGACGCTGGCGCCCAGCTGCAGGTCGTTGGACAGGTCGCGAAATGCCGGGTTTTCCTTCAGGCGCTCGGTCAGGCGCTGGGTCCACAGGTTCAGGGCCACGCCGTCGTTGCTCTTGAGCACGTACTGGTACTGGGTGCGCGATGGCCCGGAGCTGAGGTTGATGTCCTGGCCGGCGCGCAGGTACAGGACGATGCCGGGTACCTGGGCCAGTTTCGGGCGAATGCGGTCGATCCACTCGCTGGCCGACACGTCGCGCTCGCCACGGGGCTTGAGCGAAATCCAGAAGCGGCCGTTGGCGATGGTCTGGTTGCTGCCGGTGACCCCGACCGAGTGCGAATAGGCGCGCACGGCCGGGTCATCACCGATGATCTTCGCCACCGCCAGGTGTTTTTCGATCATCGAGGGGTAGGAAACGTCTGCCGCCGCCTCGGTGGTGCCGAGGATGAAGCCGGTGTCCTGCAGCGGGAAGAAGCCCTTGGGGATGCCGATATAGCCGACCACCGCCAGCGCTAGGGTGATGCCGAACACGCCGAGGGTCAGGCGCCGGTGGGCCAGGGCGCGGTCCAGGCCCTTTTCGTACCAGCCCAGCAGGCGCGCGCCGAAACCGCCGCCGTGCTCGCTGGGTGGGCGGCGCATGAACAGGGCGGCGAGGGTCGGCGCCAGGGTCAGCGACACCACTACCGAGATCAGGATGGTGGCCGTGGCGGTCAGGGCGAACTCCTTGAACAGGCGCCCGACCACACCGCCCATGAACAGCAGTGGAATGAACGCGGCGATCAGCGAGAAGCTGATCGACACCACGGTGAAGCCGATCTCGCCGGCGCCCTTGAGCGCCGCCGTGCGGCTATCGTCGCCGGCCTCCAGGTGACGGTGGATGTTCTCCACCACGACGATGGCGTCATCGACCACGAAGCCCACGGCGATGACGATGGCCACCAGGGTCAGGTTGTTGAGGCTGAAGCCCAGCACGTACATCAGCGCGCAGCTGGCGATCAGCGACACCCCGAGCACGCTGGAGACGATGAAGGTGGCCGACCACTGGCGCAGGAACAGCGCCATCACCCCGATCACCAGCGCCACGGCGATCATCAGCGTCAGTTCCACTTCATGCAGCGATGCGCGGATGGTCTGGGTGCGGTCCTGCAGCGCCGACACCTCGACCGAGGCCGGCAGCATCTCCTGCAGGCGGGGCAGGGCGTCGAGCACCCGGTCCACGGTGTCGACGATGTTGGCCCCCGGCTGGCGGAAGATCACCAGGTTCAGCCCCGGCTGGTCGCCGGACCAGGCCTTGACGTAGGCGTTCTCGGCGCCGTTGATCACCTTGGCCACGTCGGCCAGGTGCACTGGCGCGCCATTGCGGTAGCTGACGATCAGCTTGGCGTAGTCCTCGGGGTGGAACAGCTGGTCGTTGGCGGCGATGGTCGACACGCTGTGCTCGCCGTACAGCGCGCCCTTGGCCAGGTTCAGGCTGGTTTGCTGGATGGCCAGGCGCACGTCGGCCAGGGTCAGGCCGATGGCCGCGAGTTTCTCCGGCTGCGCCTGCACCCGGATCGCCGGGCGCAGTTGCCCGGTGATGTTGATCAGGCCGACCCCGTCGATCTGGCTGAGCTGGCGGGCCAGCAGGGTTTCGGCGTAGTCGCTGAGCTCGTTGCCGGGCATTTGCGCGGAGCTGACGGTGAGGATCAGCACCGGGCTGTCGGCCGGGTTGACCTTGCGCCAGGTCGGCGGGCTCGGCAGGTCCTGGGGCAGGCGCGCGGTGGCGGTGTTGATCGCCGCCTGCACTTCCTGGGCGGCGGTGTCGATGTTCTTGTCCAGGGTGAACTGCAGGATCAGCGTGGTCGAGCCCAGGGCGCTGCTGCTGGTCATCTGGGTCATGCCAGGGATGGCGCTGAACTGCACTTCCAACGGCGTTGCCACCGACGAGGCCATGGTCTCGGGGCTGGCACCGGGCAGCTGG
Organism: Pseudomonas sp. UBA6315; assembly: GCF_002438125.1. NCBI lineage: Bacteria > Pseudomonadati > Pseudomonadota > Gammaproteobacteria > Pseudomonadales > Pseudomonadaceae > Pseudomonas > Pseudomonas sp. UBA6315. Next base: position 29,418 of record NZ_DJTF01000096.1, on the reverse strand, counting down.
GCGGTGACCTGGATGGTCGGGAAATCGGCCTCGGGCAGCGGCGCCACCGGCAGGCGGGGGAAGGCGATGGCACCCAGCAGCACCAGGGCGAATGTCAGCAGCAGGGTGGCGATGGGGTGGTCGATGCACCAGGCCGAGACGCCATTGCGGGTGTTCATGGCTGGCTCCTGCGGTCGGCCATCTCGGCCGGTGCCGGGGCGTCTGGGGTGATCTCGACGCGGGCGCCGGGCTTGAGCCGCGACTGGCCGTCGAGCACCAGGCGATCACCGGCCTTGACCCCGGCGACGATGTTCAGCGTGCTGTCCTGGTACAGCACCTTGACCGGCACGCTGGTGACCTTGTCGCCCTCCACGCGGTAGACGAAGTGGCCATCGATGCTGCGCTGCACCACCGGCGGCGGCACCACCAGGGCGTTTTCGTCCAGCGCCGTGCGCAGGCGCACGGTGACCAGCTGGCCCGGCCACAGGCGGCCGTCCTTGTTGTCGAACTCGGCTTTCACCCGCACCGTGCCGGTGTTGGCGGAGATCTGGTTGTCGATCAGTGCCAGGCGGCCTTCGCCCAGCAGGCTGCGCTCGCCGTCGGCGTCCATGTAGGCCTCGACGTGCGCAGGTGTTGGCGCCTTGAGCAGGGTTTGCAAGGTCGGCAGCATCTGTTGCGGCAGGGAGAACTCCACGGCGATCGGGTCGATCTGGGTCACGCTGAACAGGCCCTGGGCATCGCTGGTGCGCACCAGGTTGCCGGGGTCGACGTTGCGGATGCCGACGCGGCCTGTAACTGGCGAGCGGATCTGCGTGTAGGAAAGCTGCACCTGGGCGTTGGCAATGGCCGCCTGGTTGCCCTTGACCGTGGCCTGCAGCTGGTTGACCAGCGCCTGTTGCTGGTCGAGGGTCTGCTTGGACACGCCGTCATCGGTGCTCAGCAGCTTGTAGCGCTTGAGGTCGACCCCGGCCACCTGGATCTGTGCCTGGCTCTGGCCGAGCTGGGCGCGGGCCTGGTCGAGCGAGGCGCTGATGCTGCGATCGTCGAGGGTGGCGAGCAGGTCGCCTTCCTTGACCCATTGGCCTTCCTTGACCAGCACCTGGGTCAGGATGCCCTCGACCTGCGGGCGCACCTCGACGCTGTGCAGCGACAGCACCGAGCCGATGGCACTGGCATAGCGCGGCACGTCCTGCTGGGCGACGCTGACCACGCGGACCGGGATGGCGGCTTGCGCGCGGCTGGCAGGCGCTTCGTGCCGTTGGCCGTACCAGATGCCCAATGCGGCCAGGGCGAGCAGTGCCGTGGTGGCCAGGAGGAGAGAGCGGGAAGGACGTCGCATCGGCGCGGGCACCTTGGCCAAGAGGGGGGGGAAATGGTTGTCTGTACTGAAGCTTATAGCCCCTGAACCGGGTCGGCAGCGTGACGGCTGGCTGACAGCGCTGACAGTTTCGCAGGGTGGGGGTGTCAGCACCGGCCCTATCGCCGGCAAGCCGGCTCCCACAGGTACAGCGCAGTTCTCGACATCTGCGGCGTTACCTGTGGGAGCCGGCTTGCCGGCGATAGGGCCGGTACTGACTACCTAGAACCCGATGAAGGCGTAGTACACCGGTGTTTCGCTGGTGGTCTGCAGGCCCAGCGCATGCAGCTCCCCTGCCAAGCCTTCATCGCTCACATGCAAAGTCCACGCTGCACCGTCGCCCACCGCCACCTGCTGCAACGCCGCCGCGAACGCCGCCATCTCCGGCAAATAAGCGGTAAACCCATTGCCCTTGAGCGCACTGCAGGTCATCCCCAACGCCTGGCACACCGCCACCTTGGCCGCGATATCGTCACGGTCGGCCTGGCGCGAGGCCTGCACCAGGGCGGCCAGCTGCGGGTCGACCGGCTGCGTGCCGTGAATCAGCTCAGGGCCTTGTTCCCAGGCTTCGGGCGGGCAGTCCTTGTTCTCGGGCCGCAGTGGAATGTGCGGGTTGATTTCCACCGGGTAGATACGGCAAACCAGCGGCCGGGTTTCATAGATGGTGCACAGGTCGTTGTCATCGAGGTTGCGGCAACGCCCGGGGTTGAACGCGGCGAAGGTCACCGCCACGCGCACCTCGCCCGCACCGCAAGGCACCGGGTGCGAGCGGCGCAGCACATGCTCGCGCTGGTCGGCCGGCATGCCCGGGCCATCGGCCACGAACGCTTCGATCAACACCACAACCTGGCCGCCGGCGGCTGCCCACTGGCGCGACTCGGCCAGGGTCAGCGGCACGTGGTGGCCGGTGCAGCACTTGCCGCAGCCGGTACAGGCAAAACGCAGGTTCTCGTTCACTTGGCGTCAGGATTCCATTCGCTGACGAAGGCGCGTTGCTGGCGGCGGTCGTACAGGCACAGCTCGGTGCCGGTGCGCTGCTGCATGTGCTTCTGTGGGTAGACGCCTTCGACCAGCAGGGCGCTGAAGCCGACCTGGTCATCGAATTCGGCTGGCTTGCCACGGGCGTGGGCATCCTTGAACTGGCTGGCGGCCAGGCAGGCCTTGAGCATCTGCTGGCGCTGCTCGTTCCAGGCCTGGCTGGTGGAGGCCTGGGCAATGCCGCTGAACAGTGCGCAAGCAATCAGGAGGGAGCTGTAGGACTTCATGACGCGGTTCCGACGAATGATCCGAGGGGCGCGAATTATGCCCGAGTCATCCCCGGCCGTGGGCCGAGGAGTTTGTCGCTGAATATAACAACACGGTTGTTCAGCGCTCGGCAAACACCACGGTGCGCGCGGCGACCACCAGGCAGTCGGTGAGCTCGGGCGAGGAGAACTTGGTGAGGATGGCATTGGCCCCGGCCAGGCGGGCCTTCTCGCCACTCATCACGCTGTCCAGCGAGGTGTGCAGGAGGATGTACAGGTGCTGGAAGTCCGGCGTCTCGCGCAGGGTGCGGGTGAAGGCGTAGCCATCCATTTCCGACATTTCGATGTCGGAGACGATGATGTTGATTTCCTGCGCGGTGCCTTGCAGCTCCAGCAGCACGTTGATCGCATCCTTGGCACTGCGTGCGGTGTGGCACTCGATGCCGAGGTTGCGCAGGGTGTGCACCGACTGCTGCAGGGCCACCTGGCTGTCGTCCACCACCAGGATATTGGCGGCAGCCAGCAGGCTGGCGTCCTCCTCGCCGAGTTCGCCAGGGTGCGCCACGGGCTGGGGCGGGGCGATGGCGTGGATGACTTTCTCGATGTCCAGCACCTGCACCAGGTTGTCGTCCACCCGGGTCACACCGGTGATGTACGAGCGGTTGCCCGAGCCAAAGGGCGGCGGTTTGATGTCGGTGCTCAGGCAGTGGACGATGCGGCTCACCGCCTGCACGTGCAGGCCTTGGCGCGAGCGGCTGATCTCGGTGACGATCAGGCAGCCGCCGTCGGGGTCGGCCAGCGGGCGTTCGCCGATGGCGCGTGACAGGTCGATCACCGACAGCGAGTTGCCGCGCAAGGTGGCCACGCCTTTCACATGCGGGTGCGATTCGGGCAACTTGGTCAATGGCGGGCAGGGGATGATCTCGCTGACCTTGAGCAGGTTGATTGCCATCAGCTTGCCGCTGCGCAGGGTGAACAGCAGCAGCGACAGCGAGTCCGCGCGAGCGTTTTGCGTGGCCATGGGGACCTTCGTGGTGGGGAACAGGGGATAACGGGTTATCGGCCTGTTTGCCTGGGGCTTTAGCGTGGTCGAGCCGTTGAGGGCCCTATCGCCGGCAAGCCGGCTCCCACAGGTACCGAGCACACCCCAATCCCTGTGGGAGCCGGCTTGCCGGCGATGGCCGCGCAGCGGCCCTCAGCGCTCGCGCAGGGCCTCGCGGGCGCGGTTCAGCGGTTTGATCAGGTAGTCGAGGATGGTCTTCTCGCCGGTGCGGATATCCACCGTGGCAATCATCCCCGGGACGATGGCAAAGCGCTTGCCGGCCTTGTTCTGCAGGCTGTCCTGCTCGGTGCGGATGAACACCCGGTAATAGTAGATTTCCGGTTTCACCTCATCTTGCAGGGTGTCGGGCGATATCCCCACCACCTTGCCGTCCAGCCCGCCATACACCGAATAGTCATAGGCACTGATCTTCACCTTGGCCGCCTGGTCGGGGTGGATGAAGGCGATGTCCCGTGGCGCGATGCGGGTTTCGATCAGCAGCCGCTCGTCCATCGGCACGATCTTCATCACCTGCCCACCCGGCTGCACCACGCCGCCCAAGGTGTTGACCTCGATGTCCTTGACGATGCCGCGCACCGGCGAGCGCAAGGTCAGGCGCGACAGCGAATCGCTGCGCCCGCGGATCACCTCCGACAGGCTGTCGGCCTCGGCGCTGGCCTTGGCCAGCTCTTCGCGGGCGCGCACCAGGTAGTCGGAACGGGCTTCGTTGGCCTTGAGCTCCAGCTCCGAGCGCTGGCGGTTCAGGCGGATCACCTCGACCCGGCTGGAAGCGCCCATCTTGGCCAGGTTCTCGGTGATCTTCAGTTCGCTGCGCACCAGCCGCAGCGAGTCCTCGATGCCTGCCAGGGTCTGCTCCAGGCCACGCCGGCGGGTTTCGTAGAGGGCGGTTTCGGCGTCGATCAGCTCGGGGGAATCGCGCAGGCTCTCGGGGAAGCTCAGCGGCTTGCCGGTGACCTCGGCGCGCAGCCGCGCCACGCTGGCCTTGGCCGCCCGGTACTTGGCCTCGCTCTCGCCGACACTGGAGGCGGTCTTGGTCGGGTCGAGCTGGGCCAGCACCTGGCCGCGCTCGACCAAATCGCCCTCGGCCACGTTCATCTCGGCGACGATGCCGCCCTCGAACGACTGGATCACCTGCTCGCGCGAGCTGGGGATCACCTTGCCGGTGCCGGTGGACACCTCGGTCACCTCGAACCAGGCGGCCCAGCCGAGGAACGCCGCCAGCATCAGCGCGCAGAGCAGGATGACCCGCCCGGCGCGCAGCACCGCCTGGTCATCCTGGCCGTCCAGGTAGGACGCGGGGAGTTCGTGGTTGCTCATGCCTGGCCTCCTTGCAGTTTTGCCAGGGCGGCTTCGCGGCTGTCGTCGATGACGATGCGCCCGCCATCCAGCACGATGATCCGATCGACCCGCTGCAGCACGCTCAAGCGGTGGGTGGCGATCACCAGGGTACGGCCTTGGCAGAAGCGGTCGAGGTTGTCGAGCAGCTTGCGTTCGGTCATGTCGTCCAGCGAGGCGGTGGGCTCGTCCAGCAGCAATACCTGTGGCTGGCGCACCAGCAGGCGTGACAGCACCAGGGCCTGGCGCTGCCCGCCCGACAGGCCTATGCCACCTTCGAGGATCAGGTGGTCCAGGCCCTTGGGCAGGCGCCGGACGAAGTCCAGGGCGCCAGTGGCGGCCAGCGCTGCCACCAGCTCCTGGTCGCTGGCCTGGCCGGCGCCGAGGGTGAGGTTTTCCCGCAGGGTGCCGTGGAACAGCCGTGCGTACTGGGGCAGCAGGCCGACGTCGCGGCGCAGGTCGGCCGGGTCGAGGTGGGCCAGGGCAATGCCATCGAGGGTGACTTCGCCCTCCACCAGGTCCATGGCCCCGCCCAGGGCCTGCAGCAAGGTCGACTTGCCGGCGCCGTTGCGCCCGAGCACGGCGATGCGTTCGCCCGGCTGGATGTCGAGCTGGCTGATGTTCAGCACCGGTGGCGCTTCGGCGTCGTAGCGGAAGTTGGCCTGGCGCAGGCTGTACTCGCCGCGGATGGCCGGCAGGTGCACGCGGGCTTCGCCTTCGGGGTGGTCGACTGGCGACTGCATCAGCTTGTCCAGGCCCTGCAGTGCCACCTTGGCCTGCTGCCAGCGGGTCAGCACATGGGTGAGCTGGGCCAGCGGCGCCATCATCCGCGACGACAGCATCGAGGCGGCCACCAGGCTACCGGTGGTGAGGTCGCCGGCGATCACCATGGGCGCACCGATGACGATCACCACGGCGAACACCGCGCCCTGTACGTTCTGGGTCCAGGTCACCAGGCCGTTGGTCAGGGTGCGCAGGCGCAGGTTGGTGTGGGCGCAGGCGGCGTTGTACTGGTTCCACTGCCGCTCGAAACGCGCTTCGGCCTGCAGCGCCTTGATCTCGTCCAGGCCCTGGATGCTTTCCACCAGCATGGCATTGCGCAGCGACGACTCGCGCATCGAGGCGTTGGCCAGGCGCGCCAGCCGGCGTTGCGCGAGTAGCCCCGGCAGCACCATCGCCAGCAGCGCCACCAGCGGGATCAGCACCAGCACCCCGCCAATCAGCCAGAACACGAACAGGAACAGCAGGAAGAACGGCAGGTCGGCCAGGGCCGTGGCGGTGCTGGAGGTGATCAGGTCGCGGATCGACTCCAGCTCGCGCAACTGCGAGATGAACGAGCCGGTGGATTTCGGCCGCGCCGAGTTGCGCAGGCGCAGGGCATGGCCGTAGACCAGGTCCGACACGCGCAGGTCGGCGCGCTTGCCGAGCAGGTCGGTAACCTTCAGGCGCAGCAGGCGCATGCTGAAATCGAACACCAGCGCCAGCACCACGCCGCCGAACAGCACATACAAGGTGGGCAGCGATTCGGCCGGGATCACCCGGTCGTACACCTGCATGGAAAACAGCACGCCCGCCAGGGCCAGCACGTTGGCCACCAGCGAGGCGACCATCACCTGGCCGTAAGGGCGCAGGTCGCGCAGCACGATGCGGGCGAACCAGTGGCGGTCGTAGGGGGCGGTGTAGTCGTCGGTGCGCACATCGCGCAGCGGCCGCGCCGGGCGCATCAAGGCCACCCGGTTGATACGCCCTTCGAGTGCCGAGCGGGGCAGGCGCGAGGTCAGCCGCTGGTCGCCGGCGAACACCACGGCCAGCTCGTTTTCCTCGGTCACCGCTTCGACCACGGCCAGCTGGCCGTCGTCGAGCTCCAGCACCAGCGGCGTGCGCCATTGCTTCAGGGCCTTGGCGTCGAAGCGCACGAAGCGCAGCGCCAGGCCCGCCTGGCGTGCCATGTGGCGCAGGATCTCGTCCAGCGGGCGGGCATCTTCCACGGCCGCCAGGCGAATGCGCTGGGGCGAGACGTCCAGGCGGTAGTGATGGGCGACCTGCAGCATCACTTCGAGCCACGGCCCGAGGTCGGGCCGGTGGGCCACCGCCTGTTCGGGGGGCTGCTGCTGACTGGCCTGGCTCAGATTGACGGTATCGTTCATGGCTCGATTTCCACCCCTTGCAGGTTGCGCCCTTCCAGGCCCAGGGCGCTGCGCAGGGCGCCCGTGTTGTACAGGCAGTCGACATCCAGGCGCAGCAGGTCGGAGCGCGTGCCGGCGAGTTCGAAGCGTGACTGGTAGATTTCCTGCTCGGCGTTGAGCAGGTCGAGCAGCGGCCGCGTGCCCAGGTCCAGGTACTGCCGGCCGTAGAGCATGCGCGCCTCCTGGATGCTGACCTGGCGCGCTTCCAGCGAATTGAGCCGGCGGCCCAGCCCGGAGGTCTGCGCCATGGCTTCGGCCAGGCCGCGGCGCGCCTGCAGGCGGGCGGCGTCTTCGGCCGAGTCGGCAGCGGTCAGGGCATAGCCTGCGGCGCGGCTGCGGGCACTGATGGCGCCGCCCTGGTAGATCGGCACTTCCAGGTTCAGGTAGATGCCCGCCTGGGTGCGGTCGAGGCTGCGGTTGTCGCGGTCGTAGTCGTTGTCCAGGTAATGGTTGACCTGCGGTTGCAGCGACAGGGTCGGGTAGGCCTCGGCCTTGGCCTGGGCCAGCTCCGCCTTGGACTGCGCGCGCAGGGCCAGGGCCATGAGCACCGCGGGCAGGCGGTCGTCGCCGGCGCCTGGGCGCTTGCAGGCCTGGTTCAGCTCGGGCGGGGTTTCTTCGGCCAGGGCCGGTGGCGACACGCGCCCCAGCAGGGCGGCGAGGATCGAGCGCCAGCGCTGGTACTGCGCCTGGTATTCCTCCAGGGTGGCCCGGGCGCCTTCCACCCGCGATTCGGCCTGGACCACATCTGAGCGGGTGCTGGCGCCCATGTCGCTGCGCTGGCGGGCCATGCCGGCGATGTCGTCCACGCCGCGGATCTGATCGCGGGCGATGACCATCAGCTGCTCGTAGCGGCGGGTTTCGATCCAGGCGTAGGCGGTGTCACGCGCCAGGTCGTCGACCACCAGCAGGATGTTGGCCTGGGCCCGGGCAGCGGCGGCGTGGGCGGCGTCGACGGCGCTGTCGACCTTGCCGAAATCGTAGAGCATCTGTTTGAGCGAGAGGTTCAGCGCCTGGCTGTTGCGATCACCGCCGTAGCCGGTGTCGTAACCGGTGCGGATGCCGCCGGAAATCTGCGGGTAGTAACCGGCCTTGGCAACGTTGATGCCTTCGCCCTGCTTGTACAGGTTGCCGATGGCCTCGGCGATGCTCGGGTGCCACTGGGCGGCGGCCAGCACCGCCTCGGCCAGCCCCAGCCGGTCGCCCGGGCTGCCAGCAAGGCCGGACGGCGGGCGGGCAGGGATGGCGTCGGGGGCATCGCGCAACAGCGATGGGCCGATGCTGCGCAGTGCGGGGTCTATGTCATCGGCTGCGTGGGCAACCGGGTGCAGGTTCAGTACCAGGAGCCCGAAGGCTCCCGTCATCAGTGGAGACAGCAGACTGCGTCGCTTCACGAAATTCCCTTACTGCCTGTTCGTCCTTGCCGCCGGGCGTGGCGCCCGGCGGGTTACTGCGGCCTCAGACGACATGGATGCCGTTTTGTACCCACAGGTGGTGGCTTGGGTCCTCCTGGGCCGTGTATTGGTTATAGTCGATGCCGTCGGCCACCTGGTTGCCGGTAAGCGCCCAGTTGTCCGTGAGGTGCACCGAATCCTTGTCATCGCCCTTGATGATCAGCGTGTCCTTGCCGGTTTCGGTGATGGCCACCACGTCCGCCAGGTTGAGGGTCAGCGCGACCGAGCTGGTGTCGTTGAGGTCGATGACTTCGATGTTGTGCACCCGCCCGACCAGGTTGCCCAGGTCGATGCTGGTATCGCCGCCACCCCACAGCAGGGTATCGGTGCCGGTGCCGCCGTCGACGCTGGCGAACTGCTGGTCGACCACCACCAGGGTGTCGTCGCCGGCCCCGCCTTGCAGGGTGATGTGGCCACCCTGGCTGCCCACCAGGTGGTCGTTGCCGTCGGTACCGGCGATGACGTCGCTGGCTGCGGCCGCCGCGGCCAGGGCCACGCCGTCGTCGAGGCTGTCGGCGAGCATCGAGGTGGTGGCGGTGAAGCCGGCCGCGTTGTCCAGGTTGATGGTCAGGGTGGCGGTGTCGCTGGTGCCGTTGGGGTGGGTCAGCTCATAGGTGAAGGTGTCGTGCTGGCCGATCACCGCCGAGGTGAGCCCACTGTTGAGGGTGTAGGTGTAGCTGCCGTCGGCATGCACCAGCAGCGAGCCATAGGTGCCGGCCACGGTGATGCCGTTGTAGCCCGGGATGGCGTAGGTGTTGCCGGCCACCAGCACGCTCAGCACGGTGAGCGACGAGCCGAGGTTGTCGGCCCCGTTGGGGTCGGTGATCAGGTTGCCACTGACGGCGGTGTAGTTGCTGACCACGAACTCGGTGAGGTGCGTGGTGGTGGCATTGAGGCTGGTGGTAATCGAGCTGAGCAGCCCGATACCGCTGGCGCTGACGCGCACCTGGTAGCTGCCGGCGCCCTGGCCGGTGAAGGTGTAGCCAGCGCCACCACCGAGCAGGGTCAGCAGCGAGCTGCCCGGTACCGACTGCACCAGCACGTACTGGCCGCTGGCATTGAGCTTGTACAGGGCGATGGTGGTACTGCCGAGCAGGGTCAGCAGGTTGGTGGAGTTGACCACCACTTGCAGGTCGGCGCTGGTGTTGGCGGCGACGGTGGTGTCGTAGTTGGCCTGGCGCCCGCCGATCAGCGGCAGGCTGAGCGTACCCAGGGTGCTGCTGCTGCTGTCGACCCGGTTGGCCAGGGTGATGTGGGTGCTGTCGACATCGTTGACCGCATCCACCACCGTGGCCGGCGCGCCGAGGTTGTTGCTGTTCCAGATCTCCGTGGCTTGCGGGCTGTCGATGCGCACATAGAGGGTTGCGCTATCGGACAGGCCGTTGCTGTGCACCAGCTGGTAGCTGAACACATCCACCTTGCCGACACTCGATGGCGTGCCGTTGGGGGTATAGGTGTAGGTGCCGTCGGCGCGGATCACCAGGGTGCCGTACAGGCCTTGCACTTCGGTGGCGCTGCCGGCGTTGACGTAGCTGCCGTTCTTCAATACCTGCAGCACGGCGCCGTTGTCCGGCCCACGGGAGTCGGTGCTGCCATCCACGCCTGGGTCGCTGATGACGTTGCCGGTCAGCGGCGTGCCGGTGCCGGTGAACTGCGTCAGGCTGGTGGTATCGATGTCCAGCGTGGTGGTGACGTTGGTTACCAGGCCAATGCCGCCGCTGCCGACGGTGAGGCGGTAGTCGCCGGCCTGCAGCACGCCGATATCGACGCGGATGCCCTGGCCCAGCGGCAGCAGGATCAGGTCCAGCAGGCCCTGGCTGTTGCCGGTGGCCAGGGTCACCCAGACGCCGGCGGCATTTTTCACCTGCAAGGTGAAGGTGGCGTTGTTGAGCAGCGCCAGGGCGCTGTTGGTGGTCAGGGTCAGGGTCGGGTCCACCGTGGTGCCGGCGCCCACCGTCCAGGTGTAGGTCTTGGTGAAGCCGGACAGCAAGGTGGTGAAGCTGTCGTTGTAGGTCTGGTGGCCGACCACCGGCGCCAGGTTGACCGTGGCGGTGGCCAGGTTGTCGCTGGCGATCACCGGCAGGTTGGCATCGACGTCGGGCGCGGTGATGTTGACGTTGCCGGAGACGTTGTTGCGTGGGTCGGTGAGGGTAATCGACAGCACCTGGCCGTTGTCCTGGGCTGGGCTCAGGGTCACGGTGAAGGTGCCGTTGCCTTGCACGGTCGCGGTCTGCAGCACGGTGCCGCTGGCGCTGCGCACGGTGACGGTGGCACCCGGCTCGCCGGTGCCGGTGAGGGTGCTGCCGTCGGCGCTGATCACCAGGTTGCCGGCGACTGCAGGCGGGGTGAGGTCGGGTGCGGTCAGGGCCGTGCCGGTCGAGACGTTCCCCGCACCGTCGGTGAGGGTGACGCTCAGCGCCTGGTTGTCGATCTGCGCCGCGGCCAGGCTGACCACGAACAGGCCGTTGCTGCCCACGATGGCGGTGCCGAGTACGGTGCCGGCACTGTTGCGCACGGTGACCGTGCTGCCGATCTGGCCGGAGCCGGTCACCGTGGTGCCGTTGGCGTTGATCGCTGCCACGGGGGCGGCGGGCGGGGTGGTGTCCGGCGCGGTGATCGAGGCACTGCCGGACTGGTTGCCAGCGGCATCGGCCTGGCGCACGGTGAGCAGTTGGCCGTCGTTCTGCGGGCTGCTGAGGGTGATGCTGAAGCTGCCGTTGGCTTGCACCACGGCGGTGCCCAGCGAGCCACCCGGGCCGGTCACGGTGACGGTCGCGCCCGGCTCGCCGGTCCCGGTCAGTACGGCGCCGCCGCCGCTGAGGATGAGGTTGCTCGGCGGGATCGGTGCCTGCACATCCGGTGCCGTGAAGCTGGTGCTGCCGGACACGTTCTGCGCGGCATCGGCCTGGCTCACGCTCAGCACCTGGCCGTTGAGCTGGGCGCCGTTGAGGTTGATGCTGAAGGCACCGCCCGCATTCACAACCCCTGTGCCCAGCACATTGCCGCCGGCATCGCGCACGGTGACCGTGGCGCCGGCTTCACCGGTACCGGTCAGCACCAGGCCGTTGGCCGACAGCGCCGTGACCAGCGGGTTGGCTGGCGGCGTGATGTCGGTGGCCACCAGGAACACCGGCTGCGATTCGCTGCCGAGCAGCGCCTGTGCGGTCACGGAAAGGTGCTGGCCGTTGAGCTGGGCGCTGCCCAGCGTGACGGTGAAGGCGCCACCGATGCCGGCAGTGGTAATGCCGATCTGCACACCCGACGAATCATAGACACGGACCGTTGCGCCAAGGACGGCGACGCCCGTCACCGTCAGGCCATTGGCGGCCAGCAGCACGTTGGTGGGTGGCTCCGGTGCTGCCACTACTGGGGTCAGGAAGGGCGTATCCACCGATACGTTGGAGGCCGCATCGGTCTGGTTCACGGTCAAGCTGGCCAGTGCACCCGGTGGTGGGCTCAGGGTGACCGAGAAATTGCCGGCAGCGTCGACCAGGGCAGTACCGAGCGTGGTGCCGCCGAGGGTGACCTTGACTGTCGCACCGGCCTCGCCGCGGCCGGTCAGGGTGGTGTTGTCGTGGCTGATGGCGAGGTTGGTGACGGCGGCGGGTGGCGAGGTATCGGTGGTCTGGTAGCTGGCCGGCAGCGAGACGTTGCCGGAGGCGTCGGTGGACACCACGCTCAGCAACTGCCCGTTGTTCTGCGGCGGGTTCAGGACCACGGTGAACTCACCACCCACTGGCACCGTGACGGTACCGACCACGTTGTTGCTCGGGTCGCGCACGGTGATGATGCTACCGACCTCGGCGGTACCGCTGAGCAAGGTGCCAGCGCCGGTCAGGGTCAGGTTGCTGGGCTGTGGTGGCGGGACGAGGTCCGGCGCGGTCAGCTGGAACGGCGCGGATGGGTTGCCCGCGGCGTCCTGGGCGATCAGGGTCAGGGCCTGGCCATTGATCTGCGGTGTGCCGAGGTTGAGCACGAAGGTGCCGTCAGCATCGACCACGCCTTGGCCGACCACGTCGCCGCGGTTGTTCATCACCGTGATGCGAGCGCCCGCTTCAGCTCGACCGGTCAGCTGGGTGCCGCTGGCGTTGAGCGAGGCAAGCGTGACGGTCGGTGGCGTGATGTCGACCGCCGTGACGGTGCTGATCGTCGAGACGTTGCCACTGGCGTCGGTCAGGCTCACTTGCAGCAGTTCGCCATTGAGCTTCGGTGTGTTGAGGTTGACAACGAAGGTGCCATTGGCGCCAACCGTGGCGGTGCCGACTTCCACGGCGCCGAGGTACACACGCACGGTGCTGCCGGCCTCGCCGGTGCCGCTGAGCTGATCGCCGCCAGCGTTCAGGTGCAGCCCCACTGCCGCAGCAGGCGGCGTCAGGTCCGGGGCATCGACCGTGACCGGCAGGCTGATGTTGCCGGGTGGGTCGGCCTGCTGCACCGACAGCACCTGCTGGTTGATCTGCGGCGGCGTCAGCTGGACGCTGAAGCTGCCATCGGCGAGCACCACGGTGGTGCCCAGTACCGCGCCTGCGGCATTGGTCACGGTGACGGTCGCACCCACTTCCCCGCGCCCGGTGACCACGCTGCCATCGGCGTTGATCGCCACATTGGTGAGCAGGGCCGGCGGGGTGAAGTCTGGGGTCTGCAAGGTCGCTACGGCCGACACGTTGCCGGCCGCGTCGGTCTGGGTAAAGCTCAGGATCTCGGCGTTGCCCAGTGCCGGGCTGAGGATGATGGTGAAGTGGCCGCTGGCATCGACCAGCGCCGTGCCGATCGGGTTGCCGGCTGGATCGCGCACGGTCACCAGCGCGCCCACTTCGCCGCGGCCGGTGAGGGTAGCGCCGTCGCTGGAAATCGCCAGCGCCGTTACGGCGGCGGGTGGCGTGGTGTCTGCCGCGGTGATCGGGCTTGGCAGCGACTGGTTGCCGGCGGCGTCGGTCAACACCACCTGCACTTGCTGGCCGTTGGCCTGGGGCGAGCCGAGGCTGACCTGGAAGGTGCCGTCGCCACGGACCACCGCCGTGCCCAGCACGCTGCCATCGGCGGCCAGCACTTTCACCGTGCTGCCGGCCTCGCCGGTGCCGTTGAGCAGGCTGCCGCCGGCACTGAAGGCAAGGTTGGCGGCGGGTGCGGGTGGCACGTGGTCAGGGGCGATGAGGCTGATGCTGTTCGACTCGTTGCCCGCGGCGTCGGTCTGGCTGGCGCTGAGCCGCTCGCCGTTGATCTGCGGGGTGCTCAAGGTAATGCTGAAATTGCCGTTGGCATCGACCACGGCGGTGCCAAGGTCGGCGCCGCCTTCACCGATCACGGTGACGGTGGCGCCCGCTTCGCCGCGCCCGCTGAGGGTCAGGCCGTCGCTGCCCAGCACCAGGTTGGTGAGCGGTTGCGGTGGGGTGATGTCCGGTGCCTGCAAGGTGGCCGGCAGCGAGGCGCTGCCGTCTGGGCCGGTGGCACTGACGGAGAGCACTTCGCCGTTGGCCTGGGCACTGCCGAGGGTGACGCTGAAGGTGCCGTCGTTGCCGACCGGCGCCGTGCCCAGCAACACGCCGCCAGGGCCATAGGCACTCACCGTGCTGCCCGGTGCCGCGCTGCCGGTGACCACCAGGCCATTGGCCGACAGCACCAGGTTGTCAGGGGCATCCGGCGCCAGGTTGCCGGGCGCGGTGACCGATTGCGGTGGCGACACGTTCTGGGCCGCATCGGTCTGGGTCACGCTGAGGTTTTCACCGGCAGACGCGGCCGGCGAGAGGTTGACGCTGAAGCGGCCATCGCTGCCGACCGTGGCGGTGCCCAGGGAGCTGCCGTCGGGCGCGCGCACGGTGACCGTGGCACCGGCTTCACCGGTACCGGTCAGGGTCGTGCCATTGGCCGCCACGGCCAGGTTGGCGACGGCGGCGGGCGGGGTGGTGTCGGCAGCGGTGTAGGGTGCGCTGGCCGATACGTTGCCGGCGGCATCGGTGGCGGTGACCTGCAAGGTCTGGCCGTTGGTCTGGGCACTGTTGAGGGTGACCTGGAAGGTGCCGTTGGCGTTGGCCACGGCGCTGCCCAGCAGGTTGCCTGCGGCGTCGCGCACGTTGACCGTGCTGCCCGCTTCGGCCTGGCCGCTCAGTTGCAGGCCGCTGCCGGCCAGGGCCAGCGCGGTTGGCGCGGCCGGTGGGGTGAGGTCCGGGGCGGTGACGGCGACGGCGGCCGAGGTGTTGTTGCCGGCGTCGGTCTGGGTCACGCTCAGGTGCTGGGCATTGAGCTGGGCACTGGTGAGGGTGAGGGTGAAGCTGCCGTTGGCGGCCACCAGGCCAGTGCCGATGATGGTGCCGTCCGGGCCGCGCACGGTCACGGTGGCACCGGCTTCGCCCAGGCCGGTCATGGTCAGGCCGTTGTTGTTGAGCGCCACGTTGGTCAGCGCCGCTGGCGGCGTCAGGTCTGGGGTGCTCAGGGTGAAGGCAGGCGAGGTGTTGCCGGCGGCGTCCACCTGGCTCACGCCAATTGCCTGGCCGCTGTTCTGCGGTGGGTCGAAGCTCACCGTGAAGCGCCCGTCGGCGCCCACGCTGGCGCTGCCGACCACATTGCCGGCGGCATCGCGCACCTGCACGGTGGCGCCCACTTCGCCGCTGCCGGACAACTGCTTGCCATCGGCGCTGAGGGCAACGTCGCTGACCGCTGCCGGTGGCGTGCGGTCGGGAGTCGCCACGTTGGCCGGGCCGGAGGTGTTGCCGGCGGCATCGGTCAGGGTGACTTGCAGCGCGCTGCCAGTAGTTTGTGCATTGGGCAGGGTGATCTGGAACTGGCCGCTCTGGTTGACCGTGCCGGTGGCCAGGATCGCGCCGCTGGCATCGCGGATGGTGACCGTCGCGCCCGCTTCACCCTGGCCGCTGACCACGGTGGCGGCGTTGTTCAGGCTAAGGCCTGTGGCCGCGTTTGGCGCTTGCAGGTCGAACGCCTGCTGGGTTGCGGCGAGCGAGACGTTGCCGGCCGCGTCGGCCTGGGTCACGGTGAGGGTCTGGCCATTGGCCTGCGGGGGTACCAGGCTGACGCTGAACAGCCCGTTGCTGCCCACGGTCGCGGTCCCCAGCACAGTGCCCTGGGCATCCACCACGCGCACGGTGGCGCCTACTTCGCCATGGCCGGTGAGGGTGCTGCCGACGCGGTCGATGGTCAGTTGGGTCGGTGCGTCTGGTGCGGTGGTGTCCGCTGCCACCACGGTGGCGGGCACCGAGGGCTTGCCGCTGAGTGCGTCGCGGGCGGTGACCTGCAGGGTTTGCGCGTTGAGCTGGGCGTTGCTGAAGAACACGCGGAAGAAGCCATCGCTGCCGACCACGGCGGTACCCAGCGTGGTGCCACCAGAGGTCACGGTGATCAGCGAGCCCACGGTACCTTCGCCAGTGAGCAGGAAGCCGTCGGCACTGATCTGCAGGTCGCTTGGCGTGGCCACTTCGTTGCCAGCAGGGCCGTTGAGATCGGTAGAGGAGTCCAGGCCGGCCTTATCGGTGACCACGACCTGCACGGTATCGCTGGTGACCAGCGGCGGATCGACGGCGATCACGAAGGTGCCGTCCGGGCCTGCCGTGGCAGTGCCCAGCACGACGCCGCCCTTCTCCACGGTGACGGTGCTACCGGGCTCGGCGGTGCCGCCGACGGTCTTGCCATCTGCACTCACGGTGAGGTTGCTGGCGGGGGCAGGTGGGGTGGTGTCGGGGGCATTGATGGTTGTGGTGGTGTCGTTACCGGCGGCATCCGAAACCACCACGGTGACGCTCTGGCCATTGGTGAGTGGCGGCGTCAGCGTCACGCTGAAGCTGCCATCGGCGTCCACCGGTACATCGGCGGTGGTGCCGTTGGGGCTGGTGATGGTCACCGTGCTTGCACCCGGTGCGCTGCCGCTGACGGTGGTGCCGTCCGGGCTGACGGTCACATCCACCAGGGCCGGCGGTGTGTGATCGGGAGCAGTGGCTTGGCCAGCGGTGGAAACATTGTTGGCCGCATCGGTCAGGGTGATCTGCAGTTGCTGGCCATCCACCTGTGCAGGCGCCAGTGTCACGGTGAAGTTGCCACCGGCAGGGACCACCACGGTGCCCAGCAAATCGCCATTGGCATTGCGCACCTGCACGGTCGAGCCGACTTCGCCGGTACCGTGCAGCTGGGTGCCATCGGCGCTGACCTGCAGGCCGGTCGGGGTGGTGGGCGCGGTGGTGTCGGCGGCGGTGATGGTGGCGGATGGCGAGTTGTTGCCAGCGGCATCCTGCAGCACCACCGACAGCGCTTGGCCGTTGGCCTGGGCCGGTGTCAGGGTAATGCTGAAGGTGCCGTCCGGATCGACCGTGCCGCTTCCCAGCACTTGCCCGGCGGCGTTGCGAACGGTCACCGTGGCGCCGGCTTCACCCTGGCCGCCGAGCACTGAGCCGCCAGCGCTCAGGGCCAGGTCATGGGCAATTTCGGGTGCCTGCAGGTCGTTGGCGGTCAGGGTGCCGGCACCGGAGAGGTTGCCGGCGGCGTCTGCCTGGGTAACCGACAAGGTCTGGCCGTTCAGCTGCGCAGGGGTGAGGGTGACGTGGAAGCTGCCATCGGCCGCCACCACGGCGGTGCCCAGCAGCACGCCGCCGGTGCCGGTGACTTGCACCCGGGCGCCGGGTTCGCCGCTACCGGAAACGACCGTGCCGTCGGCCGACAGGCTCAGGCCGCCAGGGGTGCCGGGCGCCACGCTGTCCGGCGCGGTCAGCGCGGTAGACGCAGAGACGTTGCCGGTAGGGTCTTTCTGTTCAACGGTCAATGCCTGGCCGTTGGTCTGTGGTGTAGCGAGGGTAACGCTGAAGCTGCCGTCGCCTGCGACCTGCGCAGTGCCCAGCACGCTGCCGTCGGGGCCGCGCACGGTGACGGTGGCGTTCGGCTCGCCGGTGCCGGTGACGGTGGTGCCGCTGGCATTGATGAGTGGATCGACCACGGCTTGCGGCGGGGTGCTGTCCGGCGCTGTGAAGCTGACCGGGCCGGCGCTGTTGCCGAGGCTGTCGGTGGCGTCCACGCTCAGGCTTTCGCCATTGCGCTGGGGTTGGTTGAGGGTCACGTCGAAGCGCCCGTCGGCGCCCACCACGGCAGTGCCCAGCACGCTGCCATCGGCGGCGCGCACGGTGATGGTCGAGCCCACCTGGCCAACGCCTGTGAGGTGCAGGCCGGCCGTGTCGATGGCCAGCGCCGAGGGTTGCAGCGGGCCGTCCAGGTCGGGGGCGGTGAGGTTGGCGGTGGAGCTGTTGCCGGCGCCGTCAGTGAGGACAATGTCCAGCACCTGGCCGTCGGTCTGCGGCGACGTCAGGGTGAGGGTGAATACGCCGTTGGCGCCGACCACGGCGACGCCCAGGAAGTCGCCCTGGGCATTGCTGACGTGCACGGTGGCGCCGGGTTCGCCGCGGCCGGTGAGGGTTACCCCATCGGCGGCAAGCTGCAGGTTGGTGGCGGCATTGGGCGGGGTGATGTCGGGCGCCGTGGTCGGGGTCGGCAACGAGGTGCTGCCGCCGACGATGGCGACCACATCGAGCACTTCGCCGTTGGCCTGGGGTGGGTTGAGCACGATGCTGAAGCGGCCATCGGCGCCCGCCTGGACGCTGCCCAGCAGGTTGCCGGCGGCATCGTGTACTTCTACCAGGCTGTTGGCCGGGGCGCTGCCGCTGATGCTGGAGCCGTCGGCGGCCACGGTGAGGTCGGCAGGGCTTTGCGGCAGTGGGGTGATCGGCACGATGACGCTGGCGCCCACGGAGCTGTTGCCAGCGGCGTCGGTTTGCACCAGGACCAGGACCTCACCGGCACTGACAGGGCCGTCGAGGTCGATGTGGAAGGTGCCGTTGGCGTTTACCGTACCGGTGCCGAGGAGGTTGCCGTCGGTATCGCGCACTTCAACCTTGGCCCCCGCTTCGCCACGGCCGGCAAGCGCCACGCTGCCGGCGCCGACTACCACGTCGGTGACCAGCCCTGGCGGGGTGATGTCCGGGGCGGTGTAGCTCAGCGGCGCCGAGCTGTTGCCCGCCGCATCGATCACGCGGATGTCCAGGATCTCGCCATTGGCCTGGGCCGGGTTGAGGGTGAGGCTGAAGGTGCCGTCTGCAGCAACGATGGCGCTGCCGATCAGGGTGCCGTTGGCGTCACGTACCTCGACACGGGCGTTGCCTTCGGCGTTGCCCGCCAAGGTGAGGCCGTCGGTCAGGCTGAGGCCGCTGGGTTGGCCAGGGGCTATCAGGTCCGGGGCGGTCAGCGGGCTGGGGAGCGAGACATTGCCGGCGGCGTCGGTCAGGGTCACTTGCAGCGACGAGCCATTCACCACCGGGGCAGTCAGTTGCAGGTTGAAGCTGCCATCTGCCTGCACGGTACCGGTGCCTATCACCTGGCCCTGGTCGTCGAGCACCTTGACCGTGGCGCCGATTTCGCCCCGGCCCGACACGGTACGCCCATCGGCGCTGATCACCAGGTTGCTGGCCGGCGCAGGCGGGGTGGTGTCGCCACCGCCGGCGTCGATGTCCGGCGCGGTGACGTTGCCGGCCGTGGAGGTATTGCCGGCGCCATCGGTAGCGGTCACCTGCAGTTGCTCGCCATCGACCTGCGGCGGGGTGAGGGTGATGCTGAAGGCGCCATTGGCGCCCACTACGGTACTGCCCAGCACGGTGGTGCCGTCGGCAGCCAGCACGCGCACGGTGCTGCCCGGCTCGGCGCGGCCACTGACCACGCTGCCGTCGGCGCTGACCGTGAGGTCGGCCGGGGCGGCGGGGGCGGTGATGTCGGGTGCGGACACCGGCACCGGCAGCGAGGTGGCGTTGCCTTCGACCGCGACCACGTCGAGCAGTTGGCCGTTGGCTTGCGCCGGGCTCAGTGCGACGGTGAAGGTGCCGTCGGCACCCACTACGATGCTGCCGACCACGTTGCCGTTGGCGTCATGCACTTCCACCCGGCTGCCGACCGGGGCACTGCCGCTGATGCTGCTGCCGTCAGCGGCGATGACCAGGTTGCTCGGGCTGTCGGGGGTTGCTGCCAGCGGCACTTGGTAGTCCAGCACGGAGGAGCTGTTGCCGGCGCTGTCGATCTGCACCAGGTCCAGTTGCGCGCCCGGCTGCACGGCCGGGTCGAGGTCGATCAGGAAGGTGCCGTTGGCAGCGACCACGCCACTGCCGATCAGGTTGCCATCGGCATCACGCACCTCGACCGTGGCACCGGCTTCGCCACGGCCGGCCAGTTGCAAGCCGCCGCTGCCGACCACGATATTGCTGACCAGGCCCGGCGCGGTGATGTCCGGGGCTTGGAAGTCGAGCGCGGCAGAGCGGTTGCCGGCGGCATCGACCAGGCGTATGTCGAGGGTTTCGCCATTGGCCTGGGCGGGGTTGAGGGTGAGGCTGAAGGTACCGTCGGCACCGACCTGGCCGGTGCCGATCAGGGCGCCATTGGCATCATGCACCTGCACGGTTGCGCCGGGCTCGCCACGGCCGCTGAGGGTGACCCCGTCGACCAGTGCCAGGTCGCTCGGTTGCGCGGGCGGCTGCAGGTCGCTGGAGGTCACCGGGGCGGGCGACGACACGTTGCCCGCCGCATCGACGAGCACCACCTGCAAGGTGCTGCCGTCGTTCACCGGCGGGGCAAGGGTGAGCTGGAAGGTGCCGTCGGCGCCCACTGTGCCGGTGGCGATCAGGTTGCCGCCGGCATCGCGCACCTGCACGGTGCTGCCCACTTCGCCGCGGCCGCTGAGTTGAGCGCCAGCCAGGCCGATCACCAAATTGCTGGCGGCATCGGGCGGGGTGGTGTCGCCGCCGTCGATGTCCGGTGCGGTGACGTTGCCGGCCGTGGAGATATTGCCGGCAGGGTCGGTGGCGGTCACTTGCAGGTGTTCGCCGTCGACCTGCGGCGGGGTCAGGGTGATGCTGAAGGCACCGCTGGCACCGACCACCGCGCTGCCCAGCACGGTGGTGCCATCGGCGGCGAGAATGCGCACGGTGCTGCCCGGTTCGGCGCGCCCGCTGACGACGCTGCCGTCGGCGCTGATGGTCAGCTCGGCGGGGGTGGCCGGGGCGGTGATGTCCGGTGCGGACACCGGCACCGGCAGCGACGAGGCGTTGCCTTCGACCGCGACCACGTCGAGCACCTGGCCATTGGCTTGCGGGGGTACCAGGGCAACGGTGAAGGTGCCATCGGCGCCCACCACGATGGTGCCCACCAGGGTACCGTTGGCGTCGTGCACTTGCACCCGGCTACCGGCCGGGGCATTGCCGCTGATGCTGCTGCCGTCGCCGGCGATGACCAGGTTGCTCGGGCTGTCGGGGGTTGCCGTCAGCGGCACCTGGTAGTCCAGCACGGGGGAGCTGTTGCCGGCGCTGTCGATCTGCACCAGGTCCAGTTGCGCGCCCGGCTGCACGGCCGGGTCGAGGTCGATCAGGAAGGTGCCGTTGGCACCGACCACGCCACTGCCGATCAGGTTGCCGTTGGCATCGCGCACCTCCACGGTGGCGCCGGCTTCGCCACGGCCGGCCAGTTGCAGGCCGCCGCTGCCGACCACGACATTGCTGACCAGGCCCGGCGGGGTGGTGTCCGGGGCTTGGAATTCAAGTACGGCGGAGCGGTTGCCGGCGGCATCCACCAGGCGAATGTCGAGGGTTTCGCCGTTGGCCTGGGCGGGGTTGAGGGTGAGGCTGAAGGTGCCGTCGGCAGCGACCTGGCCAGTGCCGATCAAGGTGCCATTGGCATCGCGCACCTGCACGGTCGAGCCCGGCTCGCCATGGCCGCTGAGGGTGATGCCGTCGGTCAGTGCCAGGTCGGTCGGTTGCGCGGGCGGCTGCAGGTCGCTCGACGTAATCGGCGTGGGCGGTGATACGTTGCCCGCCGCATCGACCAGCACCACCTGCACGGTGCTGCCATCGTTCACCGGCGGGGCAAGGGTGAGCTGGAAGGTGCCGTCGGCGCCCACCGTGCCGGTGGCAATCACGTTGCCAGCGGCGTCACGTACCTGCACGGTGCTGCCGGCTTCGCCGCGCCCGCTCAGTTGTGCACCGGCCAGGCCGAGCACCAGGTTGCTGGGGGCATCGGGGGGCGTGGTGTCGCCGCCGTCAACATCAGGGGCGGTGACGTTGCCTGGCACCGAGGTATTGCCGGCAGCGTCGGTTGCGGTCACTTGCAGCTGTTCGCCGCTGACCTGAGGCGGGTCGAGGGTGACGCTGAACTCACCGTTGGCACCCGCCACGGCGGTGCCCAGCACGGTGGTGCCGTCGGCAGCGATGATGCGCACGGTGCTGCCAGGTTCGGCGCGCCCGGTGAGCACGCGGCCGTCGGCGCTGACCGCAAGCCCGGTCGGCGCATCGGGCGCGGTGGTATCGGGAGGGTTGCCGATCCCGTCATCCGGTGCGCTGACTCCTGCTGGCGCCGAGGTGTTGCCGGCAGGGTCCTGGGCGGTGACCTGCAGGGCCTGGCCATCGGTCTGCGGTGGCTGCAAGGTGACGCTGAAGGTGCCGTCGGCGCCCGCAACGCCGGTGCCCAGCAGCGTGCCGTCGGGGCCGCGCACTTGCACGCTGGCGCCGGGTTCGGTGCGCCCGGTGAGGGTGGTGCCTTGCGGGTTGATCGTCAGGTCACTGGGCGGTTGTGGTGGCGTGGTGTCCGGCGCGGCAATGACGCCCACCTGCGAGCTGTTGCCGGCGCCATCGGTGAGGGTGACGCCAAGGTTTTCGCCATTGAGCTGGGGCGTGCTCAGCGGCACGTTGAAGGTGCCATCGGCACCCACCGTGCCGGTGCCGATCACATTGCCCGCTGCATCGCGCACCGTGACCGTGGAGCCTGCTTCGCCGCGCCCGGTGATGCGCAGGCCATCGGCTGAAACCAGCAGGTCGATGGCGCTGGCCGGTGGCGAGGTATCGCCAGAGCCACCGCCGCCACCGCCACCACTGCTGTGGTCGGCCGCCGCGGCCGCACCGCCGACGCCAAGCAGGCTGAGGCCGGCAATGGCCCAGGTGGGCGTGGCACTGCCGGCCACACCGATACCGGCCACCAGCTCATCGAGCGAGGACACTTCGTCGAAGGTGAAGCCGGTGAAGGCGGTGGCGTCATAGTTGGCGTGCCACAGGGTGCCGTCTTCGCCGACGAACACCATGTCGCTGCCCACGCCCGCCTGGTCCATGGCGAAGAAGTTGCCGACGGTGATTTTTTCCCCGGACTTGAGCGTGACGATCAGGTCCTGGCCATGCCGGGTGACGGTGGCCACCTGGTCGGGGGCCACCGGCATCTGCACGACACCTGGGCTTTTCAGTGTGATGTTGCCCCAGGCGTTCTGGGTGGCGACGGCGGATTGCTTGTCGGCGACGACGATGTTGTCCATGGATGCTCCCTGCTGATGTGCGGTACGGATCGCTTCTGCGACCCCGGCTGGCGCACCCTGCCCTGCGAGTGGGGCTGGGTGCGCGCAGCTTGGCCGTGTAACGGCCCTGCTACCGGTGTTTAGGGAGATATAGCAGCCCGGTGGGAAGCAACCAGAGGCTTTATGGGTTAATCCTTTGGTACGAAAGTACTAGCGAAGGCCCAGGCGCCGGGCCAGGCGGCTGAGGTTGGCGCGGTCCAGGCCCAGCTCGCGGGCGGCGGCTGCCCAGTTGTCCTGATGACGCTGCAGGCAGGCGTCGATCACCTGGCGCTGGTAGGCGTCGACGGCTTCGCGCAGGCCACCTTCGGGCAGGGTGGGCTGCGCTGCGGCGAGGGCGGGGGAGGGCGGCGCCGTCAAGACGGGGGTGGTGCGCAGGTCGAGGTCGCTGGCCTCCAGGGTGAGAATGCGCGGGCGCTGCGGGTGTTGGCCCATGGCCTTGAGCGCCGAACGGCCGATCAAGTGTTCCAGCTCGCGCACGTTGCCGGGCCAGTCGTAGGCCAGCAGCGCGGCCTGGGCTTCGCTGCTCAGGCGCAGGCTGTTGAGCCCCAGGCGCGATCGGTTCTGTTCGAGGAAGTAGCCGGCCAATAGCAGCACGTCACGCCCACGTTCGCGCAAGGGCGGCACCTGCAGCGGATACACGCTCAGGCGGTGGTAGAAGTCGGCGCGGTAGTTGCCGTTGCGCACTTCCGCGGCCAGGTCGCGGTTGGTGGCGGCGATCAGGCGCACGTCGACCCGGTGCTCGCGGTCCGAGCCAAGGCGCTGCAGTTGCCCGCTCTGCAACACGCGCAGCAGCTTGGCCTGCACGGTCAGCGACAGCTCGCCCACTTCATCGAGAAACAGCGTGCCGCCGTTGGCCAGTTCGAACTTGCCCCGGCGCTCGCCATGGGCGCCGGTGAAGGCACCACGCACATGGCCGAACAGCTCGCTCTCGACCAGGGTGTCGGGCAGGGCGGCGCAGTTGAGGCTGACCAGGGGTTTGTCGGCGCGGCTGCTGGCCTGGTGCAGGGCCTGGGCGACCAGCTCCTTGCCCACGCCGGTTTCACCGGTGATCAGCACGGTCAGGTCGCTGCCGCCGACCAGGCGGATTTCTTCCACCAGCTGCTTGTGCGCCTTGCTCTGGCCGATCAGCTCTCGGTCCTGGCCGCTGGCCTGGCGGTAGATTTCGGCGCGGTGGTGTTCGTCCTCGGCGCGCAGGGCCAGGTGTTCGATGCGCTCGGCCACGGTCACGGTGGCGGCGGCCAGGCTGGCGAAGGCCTGCAGGGCATCCAGCTCCATGCTCTGAAACTGGCCGGGGGTGAGGGCGTCGAGGGTCACCAGGCCCCAGGGGCGCTCATCGACCATCAGCGGGCAGCCCATGCAGTCGTGCACTTCGAGGTCGGCATCGGGGGCGTTGACCAGGCCGTCGTAGGGGTCGGGCAGCTCGGAGTCGCTGGCAAAGCGAGTGGGCTCCGGGCGGCTGAGCAAAATCTGGAAGCGCGGGTGCTCGCTGACCTTGAAGCGCCGGCCCAGGGTGTCGGGCGACAGGCCATCGACCGCCAGCGGCACCAGCCATTCGCCGTCCAGGCGCAGCAACGCGGCGGCGTCGCACGGCAGCAGGCCGCGCATGGCCTGCAGCAGGCGCCGGTAGCGCTCCTGGTCGGGCAGGTCGCGGGAAAGGTCGCTGACCAGGGGCAGCAGTGCGGTGAGCAAGGGCTTTGCGGTCATAAAGACTCCTGTTGGTCGTTATGACTATACATCCGTCTTGGTCGTTTTGACATGGTTGGCGTCAAGCCCCTGATTTTGCTGGAGTAAAAAGTTGGCACGATTGCTGAATTGCTTACTGCAACTTTTCAAGCCTCAGGTTCAGGAGTCGTGCAAATGCTCAATGCCGAACAACGTGCAATCATCAAGGCCACCGTCCCCCTGCTGGAAACGGGCGGCGAAACCCTGACCACCCACTTCTACAAGATGATGCTCGACGAGTACCCCGAGGTACGCCCACTGTTCAACCAGGCCCACCAGGCCAGCGGTGACCAGCCACGGGCACTGGCCAACGGCGTGCTGATGTACGCGCGCCACATCGACCAGCTGGAGCAGTTGGGCGGCCTGGTCGGGCAGATCATCAACAAGCATGTGGCCTTGCAGATTCTGCCGGAGCATTACCCGATCGTCGGTAGCTGCCTGTTGCGCGCCATCGAAGAAGTGCTCGGCAAGGAAATCGCCACCCCCGAGGTCATTGCTGCCTGGGGAGCTGCCTACGGCCAGCTGGCCGACATCCTCATCGGCGCCGAGGAAGGCCTCTATAAACAGAAGGAAGAAGCGGCCGGTGGCTGGCGCGGTACCCGTGAGTTCCGCCTGGTACGCCGCGAGCAGGAAAGCAGCGAGATCGTTTCCTTCTATTTTGCCCCGGTCGACGGTAAACCGGTGCTCAAGGCCGAGCCTGGCCAGTACATCGGCTTGCAGCTGTTCATCGACGGTGCCGAGCAGCGTCGCAACTATTCGCTGTCGGCGCTCTGCGATGGCCAGCAGTACCGCATCAGCGTCAAGCGCGAGGCGGGCGGCAAGGTTTCCAACTACCTGCATGACCAGCTGATGGTCGGCGAAACGCTGCAGCTGTTCCCGCCTTCCGGTGACTTCACCCTGGCCGCCAGCGACAAGCCGCTGGTGCTGATCAGCGGCGGGGTGGGGATCACGCCGACGCTTGCCATGCTCGAGGCGGCGCTGCAGACCGAGCGGCCGGTGCACTTCATTCACTGCGCCCGCAATGGTTCGGTGCATGCGTTCCGCGATTGGATCGATGGGTTGGCCGCGCGTCATCCTCAGCTCACGCGCTTTTATTGCTATGCCGAAGAGGAGGGCGCGGACGGTGCCCACGCGGTGGGCCTGCTGAGCCAGGAGCTGCTGGGCGAGTGGCTGCCGGGTGAGCGTGACGTGGATGCGTACTTCCTGGGGCCGAAGGGGTTCATGGCGGCGATCAAGCGGCAACTGAAGGCGCTCGGGGTGCCTGAGGCGCAAAGCCGTTACGAGTTCTTCGGGCCGGCGGCTGCTCTGGAATGATGGGGTGACGGTACGGGCCCTATCGCCGGCAAGCCGGCTCCCACACGAGGTTGTGGGAGCCGGCTTGCCGGCGATAGGGCCGGTACCTGCGCCTTCTATATATAAGGAAAGATGAACCGCAACGGCCATCTTTCACCTTTAATCCTCCTTTAATCACTGTATCCTTCACTCCCGGGTGTCGAGGGGCTTGCTCCTGCGCGGCACCTGGGCAGCCGCTTTTTACTGGCCGACGTTGAACCGACGTCGCCGCAGCCGGTCTGAAGCCAGCTCCGGATAGCTCAGCTGCGTGCCACCTCCTCGACACGCAACGAGGTTCTGCCTGCGTGTAGACTTGCGCCAGGCAGGCAAAGCACGCTGCCCTCTATCCATCGAAGGAATCGGCAATGAACGAACAAACATCGCGCCTGAATCGGGAACGGCGCTTTCTGGTGCTGCTGGGGCTGATATGCGTGGCCATGCTCGGCGGCGCGTTGTACATGCAAGTGGTGCTGGGCGAAGCGCCATGCCCGCTGTGTATCCTGCAGCGCTATGCCTTGCTGTTCATCGCGATCTTCGCCTTCATCGCCGCGGCGATGCCCGGCAAGCGCAGCCTGACCTTCTTCGAGTGCCTGGTGGTGCTGAGCGCAATTGGCGGAATCGTTGCGGCTGGCAACCATGTGTATATACTCGCCAACCCCATGGTCAGTTGCGGCATCGACACCCTGCAGCCGATCGTCGATGACCTGCCCCTGGCCAAGCTCTGGCCACTGGCCTTCCAGGTCGACGGCTTCTGCAGCACGCCATACCCGCCGCTGCTCGGCCTGTCCCTGGCGCAATGGGCTCTGCTGGCGTTCGTGCTGACGGCCATCCTGGTACCGCTCGGCATCTATCGCAACCGCCGCCAGCGTTAGACGTTAGTCCCGATTTCAGTGGGGGCTTTTGCACCCACAGAGAAGAGGGAAAAGTCCCCTCCCGCTTGATCCAGATCAATCACGAAGCCTTGCGGCATGCGGCTTTGAGGGCTAGCAAGCGGGGTGCGACAAACTGTCGCGAAGTTGATTTCCCACCCTTGATTGTTACGTATTCTGTAAAAGACTGTTGCTCAATAAGTCATAGTCAAGGGTTGGCGACCTCACTACAATCGCCCCCAATTTCCGTTCGGCACTGCTTGCGAGTCGCAGGATTGAAGGAAGCCTCAGCGCTTTCTTTTGCTGACTTCGTCAAGTTTCGCCCAGCGGCGATACCGGGCGGATACCCCTCCGCGTTTTCCCGCACCAAATGGACTTGGTCTGAAGTACAGGCCTGTTGCCTACGAAACCATAAGCACCGCTAACCCGCTTGAGCCAAGGTCCTGCAGTCAGACCCCAGGCAGGAGCGAGTACGGGCGTGAATTGCCTCACTTGGCAGGACGAAGTGTTGGCCACCAAAACACAAATTGCATTGAAGCAAGCTGATCTAGAGGTCGTGAGATGAGTAAAAAGCGTTACCCCAGACTGTTTGGCATATTGCCCTTTTTAGGCATGCTTTTACTCAGTGGGTGCAACTGGACCCTGCTCGACCCGAAAGGTCAGGTCGGCATTGAGCAAAAGAACCTCATCCTCATCGCTACCGGCCTGATGCTGCTGGTGGTGATCCCGGTCATCATCATGACCGTGGCGTTCGCCTGGAAGTACCGTGCTTCCAACAAGGCGGCCACCTACACCCCCGACTGGTCGCACTCGACCAAGATCGAGGCCGCGGTGTGGATCATCCCGATCATCATCATCATCGCCCTGGGTTATGTCACCTACCACTCCACCCACAAGCTGGACCCATACCGTCCACTGGACTCGGACGTCAAGCCGATCCAGATCGACGTGGTCGCACTGGACTGGAAGTGGCTGTTCATCTACCCGGAGCAGGGCATCGCGACGGTCAACAAGATCAACTTCCCGGCTAACACCCCGGTCAACTTCCGCGTCACTTCCGACGCCGTGATGAACTCGTTCTTCATCCCGGGCCTGGGCGGCCAGATCTACGCCATGGCCGGCATGACCACCAAGCTGCACCTGATCGCCAACGAAAACGGCGAGTTCGACGGTATCAGCGCCAACTACAGCGGCGCTGGCTTCACCGGCATGAAATTCAAGGCTACTGCAACTTCCCAGGAAGACTTCGACAAGTGGGTCGCCGAGGTCAAGCAGTCGCCGTTGAAACTGGGCGAGGCCGAGTACCAAGCACTGGCCAAACCTAGCGAATACAACCCAGTCGCGCTGTACAGCGAGGCACCAGCAGAGCTGTTCCAGTCGATCGTCGACAAGTACGAAGGCATGAACCGCGGCAAGCCGGTCCACGAAGAAGCAGGCAGCAAAGATCTGGCCACTACCAAGGGTGTGGAATCGAGTATGCAACCAGCTGCCGGGGCAGAGGAGTAAGAGATGTTCGGTAAATTAAGCCTGGAGGCGATACCCTATCACGAGCCGATAGTCATGGTGACGCTTGCCATGATCGCGCTCGGTGGTATCGCTGTCGTCGGTCTAATCACCTATTTCCGCAAGTGGACCTACTTGTGGACCGAGTGGCTGACCACGGTCGACCACAAGAAAATCGGGGTGATGTACATCATCGTCGCGATGATCATGCTGCTGCGCGGCTTTGCCGACGCCATCATGATGCGTACACAGCTTGCAGCTGCTACCGGCGGCTCCGAAGGCTACCTGCCGCCTGAACACTATGACCAGATCTTCACCGCTCACGGTGTGATCATGATCATCTTCATGGCGATGCCGTTCTTCACCGGCCTGATGAACCTGGCGGTTCCTCTGCAGATCGGTGCACGTGACGTTGCCTTCCCGTTCCTGAACTCCCTGAGCTTCTACCTGCTGCTGGCAGGCGTGCTGCTGGTCAACATCTCCCTGGGCGTCGGCGAATTCGCCAAGACCGGTTGGGTTGCCTATCCGCCGCTCGCGGGTATCCAGTACAGCCCTGGGGTGGGTGTCGACTACTACATCTGGGCGCTACAGCTATCCGGATTGGGTACGACGCTTACCGGTGTGAACTTCCTCGTCACCGTGATGAAGATGCGCGCACCTGGCATGAAACTGATGGACATGCCGATCTTCACCTGGACCTGCACCTGGGCCAACGTCCTGATCGTCGCCTCCTTCCCGATCCTGACCGCTGCACTCGCACTGCTGACCGTTGACCGTTATCTGGACTTCCACATCTTCACCAACGAGCTTGGTGGGAACCCGATGATGTACGTCAACCTGTTCTGGGCGTGGGGCCACCCTGAGGTCTACATCCTGATCCTGCCGGCCTTCGGCGTGTTCTCGGAAGTGACTTCGACCTTCTCCGGCAAGCGTCTGTTCGGCCACCACTCGATGATCTACGCATCGGGCGCGATCGCCATCCTGGGCTTCGCGGTCTGGCTGCACCACTTCTTCACCA
>NZ_DJTF01000031.1:8379-20163 GCF_002438125.1 Pseudomonas sp. UBA6315 | reverse complement strand
GAAGCTGTCGAGGCATTGGCCCTGCGCGCCGACGGTTGCTATCTGGACGGCACCTTCGGGCGTGGCGGCCATAGCCGCCTGATTCTCAGCAAGCTCGGGCCGCAAGGGCGGCTGCTGGGCTTCGACAAAGATCCTCAAGCGATTGCCACCGGGCAAGCGCTGGCGGCCGAAGACGGCCGCTTTGTCATTGTGCAGCGCAGCTTTGCCGAGCTGGGCGCGGAAGTGGCCGAGCGCGGTCTGGACGGTAAAATCAGTGGCATCCTGCTGGACCTGGGCGTGTCCTCGCCGCAGCTGGATGACCCAGAGCGTGGCTTCAGCTTCCTCAACGATGGCCCGCTGGACATGCGCATGAACCCGGATCAGGGCATCAGCGCTGCCGAGTTCATCGCCACCGCACCGGTCGAGGAAATTGCCCGCGTCTTCAAGGAGTACGGCGAAGAGCGCTTTGCCGGGCGTATGGCGCGTGCCGTGGTCGAGCGCCGCGAGAAGCAGCCATTCACCCGCACCGCCGATCTGGCTGAAGTGCTCAAGGTTGCCAACCCCGCCTGGGAGAAGGGCAAGAACCCGGCGACCCGCGCCTTCCAGGGGTTGCGCATTCACGTCAACAACGAACTGGGTGACCTCGAGGCCGGCCTTGAAGCCGCGCTCGACGCACTGGAAGTGGGCGGCCGCCTGGCGGTCATCAGCTTCCACTCGCTGGAAGACCGCATCGTCAAGCTGTTCATGCGCAAGCTGGTCAAGGGCGAGGCCGACAACCTGCCACGCAACCTGCCGGTACAGCACAAGGTCTTCGAGCCGAAGATCAAGCTGATCGGCAAGGCCCAGTTTGCCTCCGAAGCCGAACTCAAGGCCAACCCGCGGTCGCGCAGCGCCGTGATGCGGGTGGCGGAGAAGCTTCGGTGAGCCGGCTATTTGCCAAACCTCTGCCAGGCGGAAGCTTCCTGATGCTTCTGCTGTTTGTCGGCGTGCTCGTTTCGGCGATCGCCGTGTCGTACAGCGCCCACTGGAATCGCCAGTTGCTCAACACCTTGTACGGCGAGCTCAACGAGCGGGACAAAGCTCAGGCCGAGTGGGGCCGGCTGATTCTCGAACAAAGTACCTGGACAGCCTCCAGCCGTATCGAGACCCTGGCCTCCGAGCAGCTGAAAATGCGCGTGCCGGCGGCTGACGAAGTGCGGATGGTGGCGCCATGATGAAGCTCGAAGGCGCACTCTACCCCTGGCGCTTCCGGGTAGTGATCGGTTTGCTGGCACTGATGGTCGGCGCGATCTGCTGGCGCATCATCGACCTGCAGGTCGTCGACCGCGACTTCCTCAAGGGCCAGGGCGATGCCCGCAGCCTGCGTCACATCCCCATCCCTGCGCACCGTGGTCTGATCACCGACCGTAACGGCGAGCCGCTGGCCGTCAGTACCCCGGTCACCACCTTGTGGGCCAACCCCAAGGAAATGCAGGCGGCCAAGGACCGCTGGCCACAGCTGGCCGCTGCTCTCGGGCAGAACGCCCAGCAACTGACCGAGCGCCTGACCCAGCAGGCCAACAAGGAATTCATCTACCTGGTCCGCGGCCTGACCCCGGAGCAGGGCCAGCACGTGCTCGACCTGAAGGTGCCGGGCGTGTATGGCCTGGAAGAATTCCGCCGCTTCTATCCGGCCGGTGACGTGACCGCGCACATGGTCGGCTTCACCGACCTCGACGACCACGGCCGTGAGGGCGTGGAGCTGGCCTACGATGAATGGCTGGCCGGTGTGCCCGGCAAACGGCAAGTGATCAAGGACCGGCGCGGCCGGTTGATCAAGGACATCCAGGTCACCAAGAACGCCAAGGCCGGCAAGACCTTGGCGTTGTCGATCGACCTGCGCCTGCAATACCTGGCCACCCGCGAACTGCGCAACGCGATTGCCGAGCAGGACGCCAAGGCTGGCAGCCTGGTGATCATGGACGTCAAGACCGGTGAGGTCCTGGCCATGGTCAACCAGCCGACCTACAACCCTAACAACCGTCGCAGCATGTTCCCGGCCGCTATGCGTAACCGGGCCATCATCGACGTGTTCGAGCCGGGTTCGACGGTGAAGCCGATCTCGATGAGTGCGGCGCTGCAGAGCGGCCGCTGGAAACCGACCGACAAGGTCGAGGTGTATCCAGGCAGCCTGCAGATCGGTCGCTACACCATCAAGGACGTGTCCAAGAGCGAGGGCCCGATCCTCGACTTGACCGGCATCCTGATCAACTCCTCCAACGTCGGTATGAGCAAGATTGCTTTCGATATCGGCGGTGAAGCCATCTACCGAGTGATGTCCCAGGTCGGCCTGGGCCAGTACACCGGTCTCGGCTTCCCGGGCGAACGTGTCGGCAACCTGCCCAACCACCGCGAGTGGCGCAAGGCTGAAACCGCGACCCTGTCCTACGGCTACGGTGTGTCTGTGACCGCCCTGCAGCTGGTGCACGCCTACGCGGCGCTGGCCAACGACGGCAAGATGGTGCCGTTGTCGATCCTCAAGGTCGACAAGGCGCCAGAAGCAGTGCAGGCCATCCCCAAGGAAACTGCAGAAACCATCCAGGGCATGCTGCAGCAGGTGATTGAAGCGCCACGCGGTGTGTTCCGTGCCCAGGTGCCGTTCTATCACGTGGCTGGCAAGTCCGGTACCGCCCGTAAGGCGACCGTCGGCTCCAAGGGTTACACCGAAAATGCCTACCGCTCGCTGTTCGCCGGCTTCGGCCCAATGAGCGACCCGCGCTACGCCATCGTCGTGGTCATCGACGAGCCGGGCAAGGGTGGCTACTTCGGCGGCCTGGTGTCGGCCCCCGTATTCAGCAAGGTCATGTCGGGCACTCTGCGCCTGATGAACGTGCCGCCAGACAACCTGCCGCCGCCTAGCGATCCGCAGCAGGCCAGTGCAGCACCCGCCAAGGGAGGGCGTGGATGATGACAATGCCATTGAGCAAGCTTTTCGCCCACGCCAGCCGCGATCCGCTGATCCGTGAACTGACCCTGGACAGCCGCGCCGTGCGTCCGGGCGACCTGTTCCTGGCCGTGCCGGGTGCCAAGGTCGATGGCCGTGACCATATCGCCGACGCCCTGGCCCGTGGTGCCGCCGCGGTGGCCTATGAAGAGCAGGGCGCCAGTGTGCTGCCGATCACCGATGTGCCGCTGATTCCGGTCAAAGGCCTGGTTTCGCAGCTTTCCCGCATCGCTGGCAGCTTCTATGGCGAGCCGAGCCGTCAGTTGAACCTGGTCGGTGTGACCGGCACCAACGGCAAGACCAGCGTCACCCAGTTGGTGGCTCAGGCGCTCGATGCGCTTGGCCAGCGTTGCGGCCTGATCGGCACATTGGGTACCGGTTTCTTCGGTGAGCTGCAGAGCGGCCGCTTGACCACGCCCGACCCGATCGCCGTGCAGTCGACCCTGTACGACCTCAAGAAGGCCGGCGCCAAGGCCGTGGCCATGGAGGTTTCCTCGCATGCCCTGGAGCAAGGGCGGGTCGCTGCGCTGGAATTCGATATCGCGGTGATGACCAATCTCTCCCGCGACCACCTCGACTACCACGGCAGCATGGAGGCCTACGAGGCCGCCAAGGCCAAGCTGTTCGCCTGGCCGAGCCTGCGTTGCCAGGTGGTCAACCTGGATGATGGCTTCGGTCGTCGCCTGGCCGAAGACTTTGCCCGCCGCCCGAGTGTCGATCATATCGAGACCCGGCTGCTCAGTTACAGCCTGGAAAACCCGGACGCTTCGCTGTTCTGCCGCGAAGCGGATTTCGATGATGATGGTGTACGTGCCATTCTTGTCACCGCCCAGGGCGAACGTACCCTGCGCAGCCAACTGCTGGGTCGCTTCAACCTGAGCAACATGCTCGCGGCGGTGGCCACGCTGCTGGCGCTGGACTACTCGCTGGACGAAATTCTCAAGGTTACACCTCAGCTGCAGGGCCCGGTTGGTCGCATGCAGCGCCTGGGCGGCGGCGACAAACCGCTGGTGGTGGTCGATTACGCCCATACCCCCGACGCGCTGGAAAAAGTCCTCGAAGCCTTGCGCCCACACGCCCATGGCCAACTGCTGTGCCTGTTCGGCTGTGGTGGCGACCGTGATCGCGGCAAGCGCCCGCTGATGGCCGAAGTGGCCGAGCGCCTGGCCGACCGCGTGCTGGTCACCGACGACAACCCGCGTACCGAAGACCCGCAAAGCATCTTCGCCGATATTCGCCCTGGTTTCGCCCAGCCTGCCGACGTCGAGTTCGTCGCTGGCCGCGGTGAGGCTATTGCTCGCCTTATCGCCACTGCCGCTGCCAATGACGTGATCGTCCTGGCCGGCAAGGGGCACGAGGACTACCAGGAGATCAATGGCGAGCGCCATGCTTTCTCCGACCTGATCGAAGCCGACAAGGCACTTGCAGCCTGGGAGGCTCCACATGCTTAAGCCCATGACCCTCAGTCAGTTGGCAGGCGCTTTGAATGCGCGCCTGGTCAGCGCCGACGCCAGCTTCACCGGTGTCAGCATCGACAGCCGCAGCGTCTCAGCCGGTCAACTGTTCGTAGCCCTGACCGGGCCGCGCTTCGATGGCCATGACTACCTGGCCGACGTGCAAGCCAAAGGTGCTGTCGCTGCGCTGGTCGAGCGTGAAATCGCCGATGTCGATCTGCCGCAGCTGCTGGTCGCCGACTGCCGTGTCGCACTGGGCCAGCTCGGTGCGCTGAACCGCGCCGCGTTCGACAAGCCGGTAGTCGCCATCACCGGTTCCAGTGGCAAGACCACGGTCAAGGAAATGCTCGCCAGCATCCTGCGCACGCGTGGCCTGGTTCACGCCACGCGTGGCAACCTGAACAACGACCTCGGTGCACCACTGACCTTGCTGGAAATCGCCCCGGAGCACAGCGCCGCGGTGATCGAGCTGGGCGCTTCGCGCATCGGCGAGATCCGCTACACCGTCGGGCTGACCCAGCCGCAGGTGGTGATCATCAATAACGCCGGTACTGCCCACGTTGGCGAGTTCGGTGGCCCTGAGAAGATCGTCGAAGCCAAGGGCGAAATCCTCGAAGGCCTGGGCGAGGGCGGCACCGCCATCCTCAACCTGGCTGACAAGGCGTTCGAGATCTGGCGCAAGCGCGCTGGCAACCACCGCATCTTCAGCTTCGCCCTGGCCAACCCGCAGGCTGACTTCCATGCCAGCGACATCGGTCGTGATGCCCGTGGTTGCCCGTCGTTCACGCTGCACGGCCCTGATGGCAGTGTGCCTGTGCAACTGAATCTGCTGGGTACTCACAACGTCAGCAACGCCTTGGCTGCCGCTGCCGCCGCCCATGCCGTTGGTCTGAGCCTGAGTGGCATTGCCGCCGGCCTCAACGCCGTGCAACCGGTCAAGGGCCGCACCGTGGCGCAAATCGCGCCGAACGGCGTACGAGTAATCGACGACAGCTACAACGCAAATCCCACCTCCATGTGTGCGGCCATTGATATACTCGCCGGCTTTTCCGGGCGCACCGTTCTGGTGCTTGGAGATATCGGCGAACTGGGCCAGTGGGCGGAAGAAGGCCATCGGCAGGTGGGTGATTACGCACGCGGCAAGGTTGACGCCGTGTATGCAACGGGTTCCAACATGAGTCATGCGGTCAAGGCGTTCGGCGCCAATGGCCGTCATTTCGCTACTCAAGCTGAGCTGATCGACGCCGTTCGCGCCGAAACCGCCAGCGACACCACTATCTTGATCAAGGGCTCGCGCAGCGCTGCGATGGAAAACGTCGTGGCTGCATTGTGCGGTGCCAGCGGGGAGAAACATTAATGCTGCTGCTGTTGGCTGAGTATCTGCAACAGTTCCACAAGGGCTTCGCGGTCTTCCAGTACCTGTCCCTGCGCGGGATTCTTGGTGTACTGACCGCGTTGTCGCTGGCGCTGTGGCTGGGGCCGTGGATGATCCGTACCCTGCAGATTCGCCAGATTGGTCAGGCTGTTCGTAACGACGGCCCGCAATCGCACCTGTCCAAGTCCGGTACCCCGACCATGGGGGGCGCACTGATCCTGTCTGCCATCGGCGTCAGCACGTTGCTGTGGGCCGACCTGTCCAACCGCTACGTCTGGACTGTGCTCATCGTCACCCTGTTGTTCGGTGCCATTGGCTGGGTCGACGACTACCGCAAGGTGATCGAAAAGAACTCGCGAGGCTTGCCGAGCCGCTGGAAGTACTTCTGGCAGTCGGTGTTCGGCCTTGGCGCGGCAGTGTTCCTGTACATGACCGCACCAACCAGCGTTGAAACCACCCTGATCGTGCCGTTCCTCAAGGACGTCACCATTCCGCTGGGTATCGGCTTCGTCGTCCTCACCTATTTCGTCATCGTTGGCTCCAGCAACGCGGTCAACCTGACTGACGGCCTCGATGGCCTGGCAATCATGCCAACCGTGATGGTTGGCGGTGCGCTGGGCATCTTCTGCTACCTGTCGGGTAACGTGAAGTTCGCCGAATACCTGCTGATCCCTTACGTGCCGGGCTCGGGCGAGCTGATTGTGTTCTGCGGCGCGTTGATCGGTGCCGGCCTGGGCTTCCTGTGGTTCAACACCTATCCGGCCCAGGTATTCATGGGCGACGTCGGCGCACTGGCGCTGGGCGCCGCCCTGGGTACCATCGCCGTGATCGTGCGCCAGGAAATCGTGCTGTTCATCATGGGCGGCATCTTCGTGATGGAAACCCTGTCGGTGGTGATCCAGGTCGCCTCGTTCAAGCTCACCGGCAAGCGCGTGTTCCGCATGGCGCCGATTCACCACCACTTTGAACTCAAGGGCTGGCCTGAGCCGCGCGTGATCGTCCGTTTCTGGATCATCACCGTGATTCTGGTGCTGATCGGCCTGGCAACCCTGAAACTGAGGTAGAAAAGCGTGTCATTGATCGCTTCCGACCAATTCCGCATCGTTGTCGGCCTCGGCAAGAGCGGCATGTCCCTGGTTCGCTTCCTGGCGAACCGGGGCATTGCCTTTGCGGTCGCCGACACCCGTGAGCAACCGCCGGAACTGGAAACCCTGCGCCGTGATTACCCGCAGGTGGAAGTGCGCTGTGGTGAACTGGACGTGGACTTCCTGTGCCGCGCCAACGAGCTGTACGTGAGCCCGGGGCTGGCCCTTGCTACCCCGGCCCTGCAGCAGGCGGCGGCGCGTGGTGTGCAGCTGTCTGGCGACATCGAGCTGTTCGCCCGCCATGCCAAGGCACCGATCGTGGCGATCAGCGGCTCCAACGCGAAAAGCACCGTCACCACCCTGGTTGGCGAAATGGCCGCCAAGGCCGGCAAACGTGTGGCCGTGGGCGGCAACCTGGGCACCCCGGCGCTGGACCTGCTGAGCGACGACGTCGAGCTGTATGTGCTGGAACTGTCGAGCTTCCAGCTGGAAACCACCGACCAGCTCAACGCCGAAGTCGCCACCGTGCTGAACATCAGCGAAGACCACATGGACCGCTACAGCGGCCTGCCGGCCTACCACTTGGCCAAGCACCGGATCTTCCGTGGTGCCCGTCAGGTCGTGGTCAATCGCCAGGATGCCCTGAGCCGGCCGCTGCCGGTAGAAGGCCGCCCATGCTTCACATTCGGCCTCAATCAGCCGGACTTCAAGGCTTTCGGCCTGCGTGAAGTGGATGGCGAGAAGTACCTGGCATACGAATTCGAGACACTGATGCCGGTGCGTGAGCTGAAGGTTCGCGGCGCCCACAACCAGAGCAACGCCCTGGCGGCCTTGGCCCTCGGCCATGCCGCCGGCCTGCCGTTCGCTCCAATGCTCGAAGCGCTGCGTGAGTTCAAGGGCCTGGCCCACCGCTGCCAGTGGATCCGTGAGCGCAATGCGGTCAACTGGTACGACGATTCCAAGGCCACCAACGTCGGTGCTGCGCTGGCGGCGATCGAAGGCCTGGGCGCGGACATCGAAGGCAAGCTGGTGCTGATCGCCGGTGGCGACGGCAAGGGCGCCGATTTCGCCGCACTGCGCGAGCCGGTCAAACGCTTCTGCCGCGCCGTGGTGTTGCTCGGCCGTGATGCTGAGCGCTTGGCCGAGGCCTTGGGCGATGACGTACCGCTGGTGCGGGTCAAGACCCTGGACGACGCCGTGCAGCAAAGCGCCGAACTGGCCGAGGCGGGCGATGCCGTGCTGCTGTCGCCGGCCTGCGCCAGCCTCGACATGTTCAAGAACTTTGAAGAACGCGGGCGCCTGTTCGCCCAGGCGGCGGGAGGGCTGGCATGATCTTCGGCATCCTCAAGCCGTACCCGTCGCCGCTGATCAGCGGCCGTGGCATCGACCTCGACTTCGCCATGCTGGCCGGTTGCCTGGCGCTGCTGGGCCTGGGCCTGGTGATGATCACCTCGGCCTCCTCGGAAGTGGCTGCGGTGCAGTCCGGCAACCCGCTCTATCACATGTTCCGCCATCTGGTGTACGTGTTCCTCGGCCTGGTGGCCTGTGGCGCGACCATGATGGTGCCGATTGCCACCTGGCAGCGCATGGGCTTCATGATGCTGATCGGTGCCTTTGGCCTGCTGGTGCTGGTGCTGGTGCCAGGTATCGGCCGCGAAGTGAACGGCTCGATGCGCTGGATCGGCTTCAGCTTCTTCAACGTCCAGCCGTCGGAGATCGCCAAGGTCTTCGTGGTCATCTACCTGGCCGGTTACCTGGTACGGCGCCAGACCGAGGTACGCGAAACCTGGATGGGCTTCTTCAAGCCGTTCATCGTGCTGCTGCCGATGGCCGCCCTGCTGCTGATGGAGCCGGACTTCGGTGCCACCGTGGTGATGATGGGGGCTGCCGCCGCGATGCTGTTCCTCGGCGGGGTGGGGCTGTTCCGCTTCAGCCTGATGGTGGTGCTGGCGGTGGCTGCAGTGTTCATCCTTGTGCAGGCACAGCCTTACCGGATGGCGCGTCTGATCACCTTTACCGACCCCTGGTCCGACCAGTTCGGTTCCGGCTACCAGCTGACCCAGGCACTGATCGCCTTCGGCCGCGGCGAGTGGCTGGGTGTTGGCCTGGGCAACAGCGTGCAGAAGCAGTTCTACCTGCCTGAAGCACATACTGACTTCGTGTTCTCGGTACTGGCCGAAGAGCTTGGCGTGGTCGGCTCGCTGGTGACCATCGCGCTGTTCGTCTTCGTCACCATTCGCGCGCTGTACATCGGCCTGTGGGCAGAGAAGGCCAAGCAGTTCTTCGCCGCCTATATGGCGTTCGGCCTGGCGTTCCTGTGGATCGGCCAGTTCCTGATCAATATCGGCGTGAACGTCGGCCTGCTGCCGACCAAGGGCCTGACCCTGCCGTTCCTCAGTTACGGCGGCTCATCGCTGGTTATCTGCTGTGCCTGCGTGGGCTTGCTGTTGCGCATCGAGTGGGAAAGTCGCACGCACCTGGGCAGCGAGGAGCACGAATTCAAAGAAAGTGATTTTGCCGAGGAGACCAATCATGGCCGCTGACGGCAAGAATGTACTGATCATGGCTGGCGGCACTGGGGGCCACGTGTTCCCGGCCCTGGCCTGCGCCCGGGAATTCCAGGCGCGCGGCTATACCGTGCACTGGCTGGGCACACCGCGCGGCATCGAGAACGAGCTGGTGCCGCAAGCTGGCCTGCCACTGCACCTGATCCAGGTCAGCGGCCTGCGTGGCAAGGGCAAGCTCTCGTTGCTCAAGGCGCCGTTCACCCTGGTCAAGGCGGTGCTCCAGGCGCGCCGTATCGTGCGCGAGCTCAAGCCCGTTTGCGTGGTCGGCTTCGGTGGCTACGTGACCGGCCCGGGCGGCGTTGCCGCACGGCTGTGTGGGGTGCCGCTGGTGATCCACGAGCAGAACGCTCGCGCCGGCACCACCAACCGCCTGCTGCTGCCACTGGCGGCGCGTGTCTGCGAAGCCTTCCCGGCGACCTTCGACGCCAGCGACAAGCTGCGTACCACCGGCAACCCGGTGCGCCCGGAGCTGTTCATGGATGCCCTGCGGGCCCCCCTGGCCGAGCGCCGCGCACGCCTGCTGGTGATGGGTGGCAGCCTGGGCGCGGAACCATTGAACAAATTGTTGCCTAAGGCCCTGTCCGAAGTGCCGGCGAACCTGCGCCCAGAGGTGTTCCACCAGGCCGGCAAGCACCATGCGCCAGCCACTGCCGAGCGTTACCGCGAGGCGGGTGTCGAAGCCCAGGTCGAGCCGTTCATCAAGGACATGGCCCATGCCTATGGCTGGGCCGATATCGTGGTCTGCCGGGCCGGTGCCCTGACCGTCAGCGAACTCGCGGCGGCGGGCCTGCCTTCGATGCTGGTGCCCTTGCCCCACGCGATCGACGACCACCAGACCCACAATGCCCAATATCTGGCCCGGGAAGGCGCAGCCTTCCTCATGCCACAAGCGACAACTGGCGCAGCGCAACTCGCTGAACGCCTGAACGAGGTGCTGATGCAACCCGAGAAACTCAACACCATGGCTGGCACCGCACGGCGCCTGGCCAAGCCTGCTGCAACCAGCACCGTGGTCGATATCTGCCTGGAGGTGGCCCATGGTTGAAAGCCAGAAAGCCATGCCCCAGCCGAAGATGGGCCGTATCAACCGCATCCACTTCGTCGGTATCGGCGGCGTGGGCATGTGCGGTATCGCTGAAGTGCTGCTGAACCTGGGCTACCAAGTGTCTGGTTCCGACCTCAAGGCGTCGCCGGTCACCGAGCGCCTGGAGTCGTTCGGCGCTGAAATCTTCGTCGGCCACCGTGCCGAGAACGCTGCCAACGCCGATGTGCTGGTGGTGTCCAGTGCGATCAACCCGGCCAACCCGGAAGTCGCCACTGCCCTGGAGCGTCGCATCCCTGTGGTGCCACGTGCCGAGATGCTTGCCGAGCTGATGCGCTATCGCCATGGCGTGGCGGTTGCCGGTACCCACGGCAAGACCACCACTACCAGCCTGCTGGCCTCGGTGTTCGCTGCCGGTGGCCTGGACCCGACCTTTGTCATCGGTGGTCGCCTGACCGCTGCCGGCACCAACGCGCAGTTGGGCACCAGCCGTTACCTGATTGCCGAAGCTGACGAAAGCGATGCCAGCTTCCTGCACCTGCAGCCGATGGTTGCCGTGGTCACAAACATCGATGCCGACCACATGGCGACCTACGAAGGCGACTTCAACAAGCTGAAGAAGACCTTCGTCGAGTTCCTGCACAACCTGCCGTTCTACGGCCTGGCCGTGATGTGCCTGGACGACCCGGTGGTGCGCGAGATCCTGCCGCAGGTCAAGCGCCCGACCGTCACCTACGGCTTCAGCGAAGAGGCCGACATCCGCGCCATCAACGTGCGCCAGAAGGGCATGCAGACCCACTTCACCGTGCTGCGCCGCGACCGCGAGCCGCTCGAGGTATCGGTGAACATGCCCGGCAACCACAACGTGCTCAACGCCTTGGCCACCATCGCCATCGCCACTGACGAAGGCATCAGCGATGAAGCCATCGTCCAGGGCCTGTCCGGCTTCCAGGGCGTCGGCCGCCGCTTCCAGGTATACGGCGAACTGCCGGTCGAAGGCGGCAGCGTGATGCTGGTCGACGACTACGGCCACCACCCGACCGAAGTGGCTGCGGTAATCAAGGCCGTGCGCGGTGGCTGGCCAAGCCGCCGTCTGGTGATCGTCTACCAGCCGCACCGCTACAGCCGTACCCGCGACCTGTACGACGATTTCGTCCAGGTACTGGGTGATGCCAACGTGCTGCTGCTGATGGAAGTCTACCCGGCCGGCGAAGAGCCGATCCCCGGTGCCGACAGCCGCCAGCTGTGCCACAGCATCCGCCAGCGCGGCAAGCTGGACCCGATCTACATCGAACGTGG
>NZ_DJTF01000031.1:0-8083 GCF_002438125.1 Pseudomonas sp. UBA6315 | reverse complement strand
GTCGGTGGCCTGGCCCCGCAACTGATGAAAAGCCCGCTGTTCGCTGGCGCCAAGCAGGAGAAGTCGAAATGACCAGCGCCTACGAACAACTGCACTCGACCCTGGACGTGAAAGCGTTCGGCCGCGTGGCCGTGTTGTACGGCGGCAAGAGCGCCGAGCGTGAGGTGTCGCTGAAGTCTGGCGCAGCGGTGCTCGACGCGCTGACCACTGCCGGTGTGGACGTGGTCGGCATCGACGTCGGTGACGACCTGCTGGCTCGCCTGCAGAACGAGAAGATCGACCGTGCCTTCATCATCCTCCACGGCCGTGGCGGTGAGGACGGCAGCATGCAGGGCCTGCTCGAGTGCCTGGGCATCCCCTACACCGGCAGCGGCATCCTCGCTTCGGCGCTGGCGATGGACAAACTGCGCACCAAGCAGGTGTGGCAGAGCCTGGGTATTCCGACCCCGCGCCACGCGGTACTGGGCAGCGAACACGATTGTGTTGCCGCCGGTACGGAACTGGGCTTCCCGTTGATCGTCAAACCGGCCCATGAAGGTTCCAGCATCGGCATGGCCAAGGTGAACAGCGTGGAAGAGCTGGTCGCCGCCTGGAAGGATGCCGCCCAATACGATTCGCAAGTCCTGGTCGAGCAATGGATTCACGGCCCGGAGTTCACCATCGCCGTTCTGCGTGGCCAGGTGCTGCCGCCGATCGCCCTGGGTACTCCGCACGTGTTCTACGACTACGACGCCAAGTACATCGCCAATGACACCCAGTACCGCATCCCGTGCGGCCTGGACAGTGCCAAGGAACAGGAACTGATCGACCTGACCGCGCGCGCCTGCGATGCCATTGGCATCGAAGGCTGGGGCCGGCTGGACGTGATGCAGGACGAGCAGGGCCGGTTCTGGCTGCTCGAAGTCAACACCGCACCGGGCATGACTGATCATAGCCTGGTGCCCATGGCGGCCCGCGCGGCCGGCCTGGACTTCCAGCAACTGGTGCTGGCGATCCTGGCTGAAAGCGTTGCGACGCGAGGTTAACCATCATGCAAGGCGCAATGATACGTCAGCAGCAACCCGTTACCGGCCGTAGCAAGCCGGTGCCGCGCGGTGCCAGCCGACTGGTGGCCGACGAGCCCGTATCGGCGCGCCTGCCGCGGCCCAGCCTGGGCGGCCTCAAGCGCCTGCTGTGGCCGATCGTGCTGGTGGCTGCAGGCTTCGGCGCCTATGAGGGCGCCATCCGCCTGATGCCTTATGCCGACCGGCCGATCACCAAGATCGACGTGCAGGGTGACCTCAGCTACATCAGCCAGCAGTCGGTGCAGCAGCGCATTGCGCCGTATGTGGCGGCGAGCTTCTTCAGCGTCGACCTCACGGCTATGCGTGCCGAGCTCGAGCAGATGCCGTGGATCGCCCACGCCGAAGTGCGCCGGGTGTGGCCGGACGAAGTGGTGATTCGCCTGGAAGAACAGCTGCCGGTGGCACGCTGGGGTGACGAGGCCCTGCTCAACAACCAGGGCCAGGCCTTCACCCCGCGCGAACTGGCCAACTACGAGCACTTGCCGCAGTTGGCCGGGCCGCAACGTGCCCAGCAACAAGTCATGCAGCAGTATCAGGTATTGAGCCAGATGCTGCGCCCCATGGGCTTTTCCATTGCTCGCCTGGAGCTGCGCGAGCGTGGCAGCTGGTTCCTGACCACAGGTGCGAGCAGCGCCGGGCCAGGCATCGAGCTGCTGTTGGGGCGCGACCATCTGGTGGAGAAGATGCGCCGTTTCATTGCCATTTACGACAAGACACTCAAAGAGCAGATCACCAATATCGCCCGCATTGATCTGCGTTACTCCAACGGACTTGCCGTTGGTTGGCGGGAACCGAACGCACCGACGACGGCCAAACCCGCCGTTGCGAAGAATTAGAGAGAGGCAGGACCATGGCAAACGCGCATAGCGGAAAAATGATCGTCGGGCTGGACATTGGCACCTCCAAGGTGGTGGCGCTGGTGGGTGAAGTGGGCGAAGACGGCACCCTCGAGATCGTGGGTATCGGCACCCATCCGTCCCGCGGCTTGAAAAAAGGCGTGGTGGTGAACATCGAGTCGACCGTGCAGTCGATCCAGCGCGCGGTGGAAGAAGCCCAGCTGATGGCCGGCTGCCGCATCCACTCGGCGTTCGTCGGCGTGGCCGGCAACCACATCCGCAGCCTGAACTCCCACGGCATCGTCGCCATCCGCGACCGTGAAGTCAGCGTTGCCGACCTCGAGCGTGTGCTCGACGCCGCCCAGGCCGTGGCCATTCCGGCCGACCAGCGCGTGCTGCACACGCTGCCGCAGGACTACGTGATCGATAACCAGGAAGGCGTGCGCGAGCCGCTGGGCATGTCTGGCGTACGTCTGGAAGCCAAGGTCCACGTGGTCACCTGCGCGGTCAACGCGGCGCAGAACATCGAGAAGTGCGTGCGCCGCTGCGGCCTGGAAATCGACGACATCATCCTCGAGCAGCTGGCTTCGGCCTACTCGGTGCTGACCGATGACGAGAAAGAGCTGGGCGTGTGCCTGGTGGACATCGGCGGCGGCACCACCGACATCGCCATCTTCACCGAGGGTGCGATCCGCCACACCGCAGTGATCCCGATTGCCGGCGACCAGGTCACCAACGACATCGCCATGGCCCTGCGTACGCCGA
This sequence comes from Pseudomonas sp. UBA6315, assembly GCF_002438125.1. NCBI lineage: Bacteria > Pseudomonadati > Pseudomonadota > Gammaproteobacteria > Pseudomonadales > Pseudomonadaceae > Pseudomonas > Pseudomonas sp. UBA6315. The sequence goes on along the minus strand of NZ_DJTF01000031.1, from coordinate 5,418 downwards.
CCCAGTACGCCGAAGAAATCAAGATCCGCTACGCCTGCGCCCTGGCCAAACTGGCCGGCGCCGGCGAGACCATCAAGGTGCCGAGCGTGGGTGATCGCCCACCGCGCGAGCTGTCGCGTCAGGCCCTGGCCGAGGTGGTGGAGCCACGTTACGACGAGCTCTTCACCCTGATCCAGGCCGAACTGCGCCGCAGCGGCTACGAGGACCTGGTGCCAGCCGGCATCGTTCTCACCGGCGGCACCGCGAAGATGGAAGGTGCCGTGGAACTGGCCGAGGAAATCTTCCACATGCCGGTACGCCTGGGCGTACCGCACAGCGTTCGGGGGCTGAGCGACGTGGTGCGCAACCCGATCTATTCCACCGGCGTGGGCCTGCTCACCTACGGCCTGCTCAAGCAGTCCGAGGACATGGTCCTGACCGGTAACAGCAACAGCAGCAACAACAGCTATGGCGATGAACCGAAGGCCCCAGTGCTTGAGCGCTTCAAGCGGTGGGTCCAGGGCAACTTCTAAGTTTCAAAGCAGTAGTGGTAGGCGCGACAACTAGAGAACTGTAAGGAGAGGGAAAATGTTCGAGCTCGTAGACAACGTCCCGCAAAGTCCGGTCATCAAGGTGATCGGCGTCGGCGGTGGCGGCGGCAACGCCGTCAACCACATGGTGAAGAGCAGCATCGAAGGCGTCGAGTTCATCTGCGCCAACACCGATGCCCAGGCGCTGAAAAACATCGGCGCACGCACCATCCTGCAACTGGGTACCGGCGTGACCAAGGGTCTGGGTGCCGGTGCCAATCCGGAAGTCGGCCGTCAGGCCGCGCTGGAAGACCGTGAGCGCATCGCCGAGGTGCTGCAGGGCACCAACATGGTGTTCATCACCACCGGCATGGGCGGCGGTACCGGTACCGGTGCGGCGCCGATCATCGCCGAAGTGGCCAAGGAAATGGGCATCCTCACCGTTGCGGTGGTGACCCGTCCGTTCCCGTTCGAGGGCCGCAAACGTATGCAGATCGCCGATGAAGGCATCCGCATGCTGGCTGAGAGCGTCGACTCGCTCATCACCATCCCCAACGAGAAGCTGCTGACCATCCTGGGCAAGGATGCCAGCCTGCTGTCCGCCTTTGCCAAGGCCGACGATGTACTGGCCGGTGCCGTTCGCGGTATCTCCGACATCATCAAGCGCCCAGGCATGATCAACGTCGACTTCGCCGACGTGCGCACCGTGATGGGCGAAATGGGCATGGCGATGATGGGTACCGGTTGCGCAAGCGGCCCGAACCGCGCGCGCGAAGCCACCGAAGCGGCAATCCGCAACCCGCTGCTCGAAGACGTCAACCTGCAGGGCGCCCGCGGCATCCTGGTGAACATCACCGCAGGTCCTGACCTGTCGCTGGGTGAATACTCCGATGTGGGTAGCATCATCGAAGCCTTCGCCTCCGACCACGCGATGGTCAAGGTCGGCACCGTGATCGACCCCGACATGCGTGACGAGCTGCACGTGACCGTGGTGGCCACTGGCCTGGGCGCGCGCATCGAGAAGCCGGTCAAGGTCGTCGACAACACCCTGCAGACCGCCCAGCAGGCTTACGAGGCCTCCAACCCGGCCCCGGTACGCCAGGAGCAGCCAGCGGTCAACTACCGTGACCTGGAGCGCCCGACCGTGATGCGCAACCAGGCCCACGCAGGTGCCGCAGCGGCAGCTAAACTCAACCCTCAGGATGACCTGGACTACCTGGATATCCCAGCCTTCCTGCGTCGTCAGGCTGATTAATGGAATTTATCAGGGGTATAAGGGTGATTGGTGTTCAGCAAAGGCCGGGTCTGTTATCATCCCCAGCCTTTGTTGATACCTGTTCGCAATTTGCGCTGAAGCGGCCAATGCCATGATTAGACAACGCACCCTGAAGAATACCATCCGTGCCACAGGCGTCGGCCTGCACTCCGGGGAGAAGGTCTACCTGACCCTCAAGCCTGCGCCTGTCGATACCGGCATCGTCTTCCGTCGCGCCGACCTCGACCCTGTGGTCGAAATCCCGGCGCGTGCGGCCAATGTCGGTGAGACCACCATGTCCACCACACTGGTCAACGGTGACGTCAAAGTCGATACGGTCGAGCACCTGCTCTCCGCCATGGCGGGCCTGGGCATCGATAACGCCTACGTCGAGCTCTCCGCCTCGGAAGTGCCGATCATGGATGGCAGCGCCGGTCCCTTCGTATTCCTGATTCAGTCTGCCGGCCTGGAAGAACAGGACGCAGCCAAGAAGTTCATCCGCATCCTGCGTGAAGTGACAGTGGAGGACGGCGACAAGCGCGCTACCTTCCTGCCTTTCGAAGGGTTCAAGGTGAGCTTCGAGATCGACTTCGATCATCCGGTCGTCAGCGGTCGGACCCAGAGTGCCAGCGTCGACTTTTCCAGCACGTCGTTCGTGAAGGAAGTCAGCCGCGCCCGCACCTTTGGTTTCATGCGTGACATCGAGTACCTGCGCAAGCACAACCTTGCGTTGGGTGGCAGTGTCGAGAACGCCATCGTGGTCGATGAAGACGGCGTGCTCAACGAAGACGGCCTTCGCTATGAAGACGAATTCGTCAAGCACAAGATCCTCGACGCCATCGGCGACCTCTACCTGCTGGGCAACAGCCTGATCGGCGAGTTCAAGGGCTACAAGTCCGGACACGCGCTGAACAACCAGCTGCTGCGCAAGCTCATTGCTGAAACCGATGCCTGGGAAGTGGTCACTTTCGAAGATGCCAGCACGGCACCGATCTCGTACATGCGCCCTGTTGCGGCCGTGTAAGTTCGAACACTCTCTAGTTCATTAAGGCCACCTTCGGGTGGCCTTTTTTATGGCTTGCCCTTGGCGTGGGCGGCCAGGCGCTCGAGTGCTTCGCGCAACTTGGGGTCGGCGATGCCTTCGGCGGTATCGCGAATGCTTTCGGCGGCGTTGTGCGACAGCTCGGTGGTATTGCCGCCGCGCTTGGCCGGCACCAGCGGCGGCTGCACCTTGTACAGGATGCGTTGCAGGTTGCCGAAGGCCTCGAGTGCCTGGAGCTGGCGCATCAGCCGTTTCTGCTGGTAGCGCAGGCGCGTGGCCCAATGCCCGTCGGTGACCACCAGCAACAGGGTGCCATCGCGCCACGAGGCGACATGGCAATGCTGGCGCGCAGCCGGCTGCAGCTGGCTTTCCAGCAGACGCTGCAAGTGTTCCAGGCGTTCGGCCTGGTTGAGCAGCAGGCGCAGCGGGCGAACCTGGCGCAGCAAGGCGGACGGCGGCTGGGCGGGGGAGGGTTTGAAGGCCATGGAGGTACGCATGAGGTTACAAGATCGCCAGTCTAACACCTCTGTCGTCTGTACCACCGGCAAGACGCAGGCACCTGCAAGACGCATTCTCAATACGTTTCATCATCCCCTGGGTTGAACTCAGGGAAAATGCCCCTATCTTAGAAAAGCCCCGCCTAAAGCGCTGTGCCAGCATCGTGGAAATCCACCACTTTCCTCACCATCGTTTCCGGGTAGAATGCTCGTTCGCATGCGGCCTCAGGGCTGCACGGGCGACTCATGGGGCCGCCCTCCATCCCTACGTGTGGAAGATCCTGCCGATATGTTTGCGCCTTTGTTAAAGAAACTTTTTGGAAGCAAGAACGAGCGTGAAGTCAAACGCATGCTCAAGACGGTGAACATCGTCAATGCCTTCGAAGAGAAAATGGTCGCCCTCTCCGATGAGCAACTGCGCGCCAAGACCGCAGAGTTCAAGGAGCGCCTGGCCAAAGGCGAGACACTGGACCAACTGCTGCCCGAAGCCTTCGCCGTGGCCCGCGAGGCCGGCAAGCGCGTGATGGGCATGCGCCACTTCGACGTGCAGCTGATCGGCGGCATGACCCTGCACGAGGGCATGATCGCAGAAATGCGTACCGGTGAAGGCAAGACCTTGGTCGGTACCCTGGCCGTCTACCTCAACGCGCTGTCCGGCAAAGGCGTGCACGTGGTCACGGTCAACGACTACCTGGCCCGTCGTGACGCCAACTGGATGCGCCCGCTGTACGAATTCCTCGGCCTGTCCGTGGGCATCGTCTCGGCCTTCCAGCCGCCGGAAGAGAAGCGCGCCGCCTATGCCGCCGACATCACCTACGGCACCAACAACGAATTCGGCTTCGACTACCTGCGCGACAACATGGCGTTCAGCCAGGAAGAGAAGTTCCAGCGCGACCTGAACTTCGCCGTGATCGACGAAGTCGACTCGATCCTCATCGACGAAGCCCGTACCCCGCTGATCATTTCCGGCCAGGCCGAAGACAGCTCCAAGCTGTACATCGAGATCAACCGCCTGATCCCGCGCCTGACCCAGCACATCGAAGAAGTCGAAGGCCAGGTCACCCAGGAAGGCCACTTCACCATCGACGAGAAGAGCCGCCAGGTCGAGCTCAACGAAGCCGGTCACCAGTTCATCGAAGAGATGCTCACCCAGGCCGGCCTGCTGGCCGAAGGCGAGAGCCTCTACTCGGCGCACAACCTGGGCCTGCTGACCCACGTCTACGCTGGCCTGCGTGCGCACAAGCTGTTCCACCGCAACGTCGAGTACATCGTCCAGGACGGCCAGGTCCTGCTGATCGACGAGCACACCGGCCGTACCATGCCGGGCCGTCGCCTGTCCGAGGGCCTGCACCAGGCCATCGAGGCGAAAGAGAACCTGAACATCCAGGCCGAGAGCCAGACCCTGGCGTCGACCACCTTCCAGAACTACTTCCGCCTCTACACCAAGCTGTCCGGCATGACCGGTACCGCCGACACCGAAGCGTTCGAGTTCCAGTCGATCTACGGCCTCAACGTGATGGTCATCCCGCCGAACAAGCCGCTGGCGCGCAAGGACTTCAACGACCTGGTGTACCTGACCGCCGACGAGAAGTACGCCGCGATCATTGCCGACATCAAGGAAAGCATGGCCCTGAGTCGCCCGGTGCTGGTGGGTACGGCGACCATCGAAACTTCCGAGCACATGTCGAACCTGCTGAAGAAGGAAGGTATCGACCACAAGGTGCTCAACGCCAAGTACCACGAGAAGGAAGCCGAGATCATCGCCCAGGCCGGTGCGCCGGGTGCACTGACCATCGCCACCAACATGGCCGGCCGTGGTACCGACATTCTCCTGGGCGGCAACTGGGAAGCCGAAGTGGCGGCCCTGGAAAACCCGAGCGCCGAGCAGATTGCCCAGATCAAGGCCGATTGGCAGAAGCGTCACCAGCAGGTGATCGAGTCGGGCGGCCTGCACGTGATCGCCTCCGAGCGCCACGAATCGCGCCGTATCGACAACCAGCTGCGTGGCCGTTCCGGCCGTCAGGGCGACCCGGGTTCGAGCCGCTTCTACCTGTCGCTGGAAGACAGCCTGATGCGCATCTTCGCCTCCGACCGGGTGAAGAACTTCATGAAGGC
>NZ_DJTF01000142.1:10771-24269 GCF_002438125.1 Pseudomonas sp. UBA6315 | reverse complement strand
TTTCGTCCTGGCGCTCGCCGAGGATGCCGTTGAGGCTGATGCCGCTGGCCTTGCGCGGGGCGAGCATGGAGACCTTGTACAACTCCACCGACAGCGGCGAGTCGATCGACAGGGGGCCGGAGCCATTGGCCGCCAGTTCGCCGCCGACCACGATCAGCGACACCTTGGTGTCGAACGGGTCGAGCTCGATGTCGCGGTCGGTGTCGGACAGGTCCTTGATGTGCCCGTACACGCCGACCAGGCCGTTGGCCATGGCGATGTTCTCGTACAGGCGGATGTTCACGCTGTTGCGCACGCGGATGCCGTGGCGGCGGTTGTTGATCAGCTTGTTGCCCCAGATCAGGTTGTCGCCGCTTTCGTACAGGGTGATGCCGTCGGTGTGGTTGCGGTAGATCTCGTTGTAGGCGATCAGGTTGTTGACGCTGTTGCGGTCGATCACCACCCCGGAGAGCTTGTTGTCATAGCTCTTGTTGTTGATGATCCAGCTGTCGTTGACCTCGCGCGAGACGATGATGCCGTGCTTCTTCTTGGTGCCGTACACCGTGTTGCCGGCGATGATCAGGCGGTGCGAGCGGTCGTGCGGGTCGATGCCGTAGACGATGTTGTCGCGGTAGGTGTTGTCCTTGACCACGAAGTCCTGCGTCTCGTAGCAGTAGAAGCCGTACCACATGTCGCTGAACTGCGAGCCGATGATCCAGCCGGTGGGTTCCGGGCGGCCCATGCGCTTGGCCATGTTCGGCGTGTACTGCGAGATGCTCACGCCATACGACTTGGACTTGGCGTAGCCGAAGCTTTCCATCCTGGTATTGACGATGTAGGTCTCGGTGCCACCCCACGACAGCAGGAACGGGCGGAATTCCTTGGGCGAGCGGAAGGTGGCAGGGCCGTTGTCCTTCTCGCGCCAGCCGCTCACCTGGGTGTCGCTGATGAACAGCTTGCCGTCGTTGACCAGGAACGAGCCGCCTTCCTGGGACAGGCGCAGCTGCTTGACCTTGCCGTCGATTTCCAGGATGCCGTTGCGCCCGACCACGATCGGCAGGCGCGCCAGGTACACGCCCGGCTCGACTTCGCTGAGGTACTGCTTGGGCACCTGCTTGCTCAGCTGCACCAGGTCGACATGGCCGTCATCGACGAAGATCGCCTGGGGGATGCCGTGCTGGCGCTGCACCCACTCGGCCGCCTTGTTGTCGCCGCCGATGAATTCCTTGAGCGACTCTTCCTGCAGCATGCGCCGCACGCTGACCTTGCCCTTGTGGCGGCGGTCGATCTTTTGCTGCACGGCGGCGGCGGTGTAGCCGCTAAGGTCAGGCAGCTTGGGCGGGTCCATGTGCAGCGGCTCGGTGGGCGCGGCGGACACGGTGTAGGTCTTGGCCTGCTGCAGCCCCTTGGCGACGGCCGCGGGTTCTGCGGCGAAGGCCAACTGGCTGGCCAGCAGCAGGGCGCTGGCCAGGAGGCTGTGACGTAAGTGCGGGTGAAGGTTCATTGCAGGTCCTCTCCCGGCCTCAGAAGCGCCAGATCACGTCGACGAAGGCGCGGTGCATGTACGAGTCCGCTTCCTTGCCATAGGCATCGCCCGGCTTGAACACACCGGCGCGCAGGCGCACCAGTGCGGACGGCTCGTCGATCGCCTGGCTCATCGAGGCCGGCAGCAGGCCTTGCTTGAAGTACTTGGTGACGACCACGTCCATTTCCTGGCCGAGGTCTTTTTCGCCATCGACCAGCGGGCGGCTGAAGCCGTTGTCGTTGACCACCGCGTTGATGCCGCTGGAGCCGATGTTCTGCGAGCCATCGACACGCCAGAACTTGTGGTAGATGAAGCTGGCGTCGTAGTCGTCGCGCAGCTGCCAGGAGGCGAACAGGGTGGCCGCCTGCAGGTTGCCCAGCTCGCCACGGAAGGCTTCGCCGAAGCGGTGCACGCGCGAGCGGGTGCCGGTGAAGTTGGAGCGGTTGCTCTCAAGGCCGGTCTGCTCGAAGTTGCTCGAGCCGTCGTCGCCACCGCCGCCGCTGCCACGGGCGTAGGCCGCACCGACCTGCCATTGCGGGTCCAGGCGCAGGCGGATGCCCAGGTCGGTGGCCCAGGCGTTGACGTCGCCGCTCTGCTTGCCGGTGGCCACTTGCTCGCCGTTGACCAGCTGGCTGCTGAGGGTGTCGCGGTCGCCGGTCAGCCAGGTGACGCTGCCCCAGTAGTTGACGGTGTGGTCGTTGCGCCAGTTGTAGGCGTCGCTGTTGGCTTCCAGGCCCAGCCAGGTGAGGTCGCCGGTGCGGGTCTTGTCCAGCGCGTCGATGGTCTCGCCGGGGTTTTTCAGGCTGCCGCTGTCGTGGGTGTGGTGGGCGCGCACGCCGACCCAGTGGCCGGGTGTCCACTGCGTGGCGACGTTGCCGTAGACATGCGTGCGGTCCTTGTCTTCCGGGGCCAGCTCGGTGAGGTCGGTGCGGTACTCGCTGAAGCGCTGGGCCACGCCCAGGTCGGCCTTGAGCAGGGTGGTGTCGAAGGTCCAGTTCAGGGCTTCGATGTTGGTGTCGCGCCACATGCCATCGTCGCTGCGCAGGCGTTGGCGGCCCAGGCGCAGTTGCTCGCCGGGGTAGGCGGTGAGGCCGCTGTAGCCGACCCAGAATTCGCGCATGGCCAGGTAGCTTTTGTCGGGCTTGCGGCTGTCGTCGCCGGTGTCGGTGGTGGTGCCGTCGTCGTTCTGGCGCAGGGTGTCGGTTTCGATGGTGTCGGTGGCGGCGACGGCCTGGCCCATGGCATAGGCGCTCCAGTTGCCGCGTTCACCATAGACCCACGGGCGCAGGTCCAGGCCCAGGCCGTTGACGTCGCCGCCGGAGCGGGTGCCCAGGTCGCGGTCGTCTTCGGACTGGCCGGTGATTTTCACGTCCAGGCCGAAGTTTTTCTGCAGGGTGATGTCGGCCAAGGTCGGGCAGGACCACAGCAATGCGAAGCTCAGGCCGATGCCGGCTTTCACCAAGGGATTGAGCGTCATAGCATGTCCTCGCCGTCTACTTCGGGGTCTTGGTCTTGCAGAGCATCAAGGGCGAAGGTGGTGCGGCCACCTTGGGCCATGCTGCCGCGGGCCTGCTTTTCCTGGGCCAGCAGGTTCTGCGCCTGGCTGCGCTGTTGGGGTGTGAGTTGCTGGTCGAGTTGCTGCAGCAGCTCGGCCGATTGCGGCGTCGGGTTGGCCTGCGACAGCTGGGCGAACACCCAGGCGTTGGTCGGCTCGGGGCGGATGCCGTGACCTTCGCTGAACAGCTGGGCGAGGGCGTAGTCGGCGCTGTTCTGGCCGCCACGGGCGGCGCTGAGCAGGTGGTCGACGGCCTTCTGCGGCTCGACGTCGCCCAGGTAGCCACGGCGGTACAGCTGGCCGAGGTAGTAGTCGGCGCTGATTTCACCAGCGTCGGCGGCGGCCTGCAGGTGCTGCTCGGCCTTTTCGGCATCGGCGGGGATGGCCTTGCCTTCGTAGTACAGGCGGCCGAGCAGCAGCTCGGCGCGCGGTTGTTCGGCTGCGCGACCCTTGTCGATGTAGGCCATCAGCTGGTCGGTGTCGCCCAGCTCGGGGAAGTCGTAGAGCAGCTGCGCCAGGCTGACCCAGGAGGCTGGGTTGGCCGGGGCGATGTGTTCGAGCAGGGCCTTGGCGGTTTTCTCGTCGGTCTGGCCAAGGCTGCGGTCGGCCAGCACACGGGCGACGTTGTCGACCCGGGTGGCCGGCACGGTGCCGCGGGCATAGCCGGCCTTGAGCTGTTCGAGCAGGGCGGCTTGCTGGTCGGTTTGGCCACGCTTCTGGTACACGGTGGCGAGTTCGGCGTAGCACACGTCCATGGTCGCCAGGGCCTGTTTGCAGAGCGTCTCGACCTTGTCGAGGTTCTGGTCATAGGTGCCCTGGGTGCGGTACAGCAGGATCTGCGCCAGGCCCGCTTCCGGGTAGCCGGCGGCGCGCCATTGGTCGATCTGCTGCTGGGCGTTGACGTTGGGGAAGCTCTGCGGGTACAGCAGGTAGAGCATCGCCAGCGGGATCAAGGTCTTGTTCTCGCCCTGCGCGGCGGCGGACTTGAGCAGTTTTTCCGCTTCTTCGCGTTCGGCCTGGGTGCTGTCGGGCTTGGCCACCAGCAGGCGGCCCAGGCGCACCTGGGCACGCGGCGAGGTGGCGGCGGCGGCGCGGTAGGTCGCCTCGGCTTGCTTGAACTGCGCCGGGTCGCCGCTGGACACCTTGATATCGGCCAGGCCCACCTGCGCGTCGCTGTAGCCCAGGTCGGCCAGGGCCTTGTAGTTGCGCTCGGCCAGCGCGGTGTCGCCGCGCTTGAGGGCTTCGTTGGCCAGGCGCTGATCGGGCAGGCCGGCACAGCCGGCCAGCACCATGGCGGCAGTCAGGGCGCACAAGCCAAGGTTCACACGCACTTTGTGGGAGCCGGCTTGCCGGCGATTGGCCAGTGCAGGCGAAGCATCTGCCGGGCGAGCGCTGGCAAGCCAGCTCCCACCGGTATCGAGTCGTTTGATGGTCATCGACGTGTCCTCTTACAGCCCACGGGCCACGGCTTTGTCGATCAGCCAGTCGAGCGAAGGGCCGCGGTCGCTGTTGACCGACGCCGGGCGCCCGGCAAGCTCTGCAGGCAGGCTGCTGTCGGGCTTGATCTGCACGCGGATGTCGGAGGCCAGGTTTTCGCTGTCAAGGCTGCTGCTGCTGACGATCTGTCCGCTGCGCACTTCGCTTTCGCCGGCGACCTGGAAGTTGACCCGGGTACCTGGCTTGACCTCGTCGAACTGGCGGTAGCTGAAGCGGGCCTCGACCATCGGGTTGGTGGTGCGCGGGATCAGCTGGAAGATCGGCTGGCCCTTGGCGGCGTATTGGCCGTCGTCCACCAGCTGCTGGGCGACCACGCAGTCGCAGGGGCTGGTGAGGGTGCCGGAGAGCTGCTTGCCGAACAGTTCCTCGACCTTGGCCGGCTCCAGTTGCGAGTCGTCCAGGTGGCCCTTGAGCATGTCCAGCATGCTGGTGCTGAAGCTTGCCAGCGGCGCGCCCTTGATCACTTGGCCACCGCTTTCGACCAGGCTGCTGACGGTGCCGTCGCGGGGCATGGTGATGGTGGTGGTGGGCACGGCGACCACACCGGCCTCGGCGTGGCTGATGAAGTACATGCCGTACAGCGACTTGGCGACGAAGCCGAAGGCGGCCACGCCGACCACGAACACGCCGAGGGTGACCGTCACCGCCTTGAGCCGGCCGAAGGCCGACAGGCCCGAGCCGCCGTCCTTCTGCTTGCGCGCCTTGGTGAAGTTGTCGCGCTGCAGGGTGCTGAGCACATCGCCGATGCTGATCAGCTCGCCGGACAGGTGGCTGGTGATGATGTGGCGCAGGGTGGCGATGTCGCGCGGCTCGAGGTTCTGGAACTGCGCACCGGTACGGCCGCTGGCGGCGTTGTAGGAGCGCACCTGGAACTCGATGTCCATCGACAGGCCGAGGTTGTCGACCACGAACTGCAGGCGCCCGCGCAGCACCTCGCCCACTGCCAGTGGTTGCTTGGAGTGGAAGCTCAGGCCACCGGCGGAAAGGTCTTCGACCTTCACTTCGTGGGCTTGGCGCTCATTGTCCAGAAAGCGCAGCTTGGCAGGGATGCGCACCCGGGCGTGTTGGCGCTGGGCTTCGGACTCATGCACGACATTGACGTTCACGGCGGTATTCATGGTGGTTTGTTCCTGTTAGATCCGATCCGGGTTGGGCTCACACGACCATGAACAGCACAGCGACGAAGATGCTGGCAGCCGAGAAGGTCATGGTCCGCGAGGACCAGGTGTTGAACCATTGTTGAAAGCTGGCGAGGTCACGCTTGAGGGCAGTCGGTTGGCGGGTCCAGGACTGCTTGTCGAGGCGGAAGAACACGTAGATCTTCATCAGCGCGCCGACGATCTGGTTGTAATAGAGGATCAGCGGGTAGGCGGGGCCGACGTTGTGGCCCGAGCACAGCAGCATGATGGTGAGGATCAGGCGGGTGATGCCGATCCACAGCAGGTACACCAGCAGGTAGGCCATGCCGAACTTGAGGCTGGCGATCACCGCCACGGTCAGGCCCAGCAGGCTGGTCCACATCGACACGCGCTGGTCGAACAGCACCACGCTGGTGAACAGGCCCAGGCGGCGCATGCCCAGCCCCAGGGCGCGGGAGTTCTGCCGCAGGTTGTTGCCGTACCAGCGGTACATCAGCTTGCGGCTGGCCTTGAGGAAGCTTTTTTCCGGCGGGTGCTCGACGGTGTTGATGGCGGCGTCGGGCACGTAGAAGGTGTCGTAGCCCAGGCGCATGAGGCTGAACCAGCTCGACTTGTCGTCACCGGTGAGGAACTTGAAGCGGCCCAGGCGCCAGTGCATCAGCGAGTCGCTTTCGACGTCGGCGATGAACTCGGGGTTGGTCACCACGCTTGCGCGGAACATCGACATGCGCCCGGTCATGGTCAGCACGCGCTTGCTCAGGGCCATCGAGCACATGTTGATGTGGCGCTGGGCGAAGCGCAGCTTGTGCCACTCGCTCATGATGTAGCCGCCGCGCACTTCGCAGAATTCGTTGGTGGTCAGGCCACCGACGTTGGGGAACAGCTTGAACCACGGCACGGTCTTGCGCACCACGCCCTGGCCGAGCACGGTGTCGCCGTCGATCACCGCGACCACTGCGTTTTCGTCCGGCAGCATCCGCGAGATGGCGCGAAAACCATAGGCCAGGCCGTCGCGCTTGCCGGTGCCGGCGATGCGCACGATGTCCAGCTTGACGTGGGCGGGCGGGTTGTACTTGGCCCACAGGCTCTTGACCAGCAGTTCATCGGACATTTCCACCAGCGAGCAGACCACGGTGGTGGGGTAGCCGCAGTCGATCGCCTCGCGAATCACCGAGCTGTACACCTGGGCGGTGGTCAGGGCTTCGATGCGAAAGCTGGTGACCATCAGGTACACGTGCGACGGCGCGGCGGCCTCGCCCATCTTCTGCACCTTGCGGCGCAGGTAGGGGTACACGCCGTAGAGGAAGATCATGCCGCGGATGAAATGGGTGGCGCCCATGGAGTAGCGCCAGATGCCGACTGCGCCGACCAGGAAGATGAAGTGCTTCGACTGCGAGTCGAAGATATCGGCTGGCAGGGCCAGGGCGATCAACATGAGCAGGCTCATGTAGAGCAGCCAACCGGCGCACTGCAACAGCACTGTCTGGAGCCTTTGCATGTTCAGCATCCGTGGAGAATTCTTGGGGGAGGAGGGCAACGCCGTGGGGAGGCGGCGTTGCCCGGGCCTTGGCCTTACCAGCAAATGCCTTCGGTACGGCTTGTGGAGCAGGTCGGTTTGCTCATGAAGCCGACCAGGTCGATCACCTGCTTGCCTTCCGGCGCTTGCTGGGCAAGGGCGCGGAACTGCTCGTCACGGTTGCCCAGGACGATGATGTCGGCGTTGTCGATGACCTTCTGGAAGTTGGCGTTGAGCAGGCTCGATACGTGGGGGATCTTCGACTCGATGTACTCTTTGTTCGCCCCGTGGACGCGGGCGTACTCGACGTTCTCGTCGTAGATGTCCAGCTGGTAGCCCTTGCCGATCAGGCGCTCGGCCAGTTCCACCAGCGGGCTTTCGCGCAGGTCGTCGGTGCCGGCCTTGAAGCTCAGGCCGAGCAGGGCGACCTTGCGCTTGTCATGGGCCTCGATCAGTTCGAAGGCGTTTTGCACCTGCGATTCGTTGCTGCGCATCAGCGAGTCGAGCAGTGGTGCCCGCACGTCGAGGCTGGCAGCGCGGTAGGTGAGGGCGCGCACGTCCTTGGGCAGGCACGAACCGCCGAAGGCGAAGCCTGGACGCATGTAGTACTGGGACAGGTTCAGCACCTTGTCCTGGCAGACCACGTCCATCACATCGCGGCCATCGACCCCCACCGCCTTGGCGATGTTGCCGATCTCGTTGGCGAAGGTGACCTTGGTGGCGTGCCACACGTTGCAGGTGTACTTGATCATCTCGGCCACTTCGATCGGCTTGCGGATGACCGGGGCGTCGAGCTCTTCGTACAGGCTTTGCAGCACATCGCCGCTGGCGCTGTCGAGTTCACCGATGACGGTCATCGGTGGGTGGTCGTAGTCCTTGATCGCGGTGCTTTCACGCAGGAACTCGGGGTTGACCGCAACGCCGAAGTCGATGCCGGCCTTCTTGCCCGAGCAGTCTTCGAGGATCGGGATGACCACGTTCTTGACCGTGCCTGGCAGCACGGTGCTGCGCACCACGATGGTGTGGCGGCGGCTGGTGTCACGCAGCACGTAGCCGATTTCGCGGCATACCGACTCGATGTACTCAAGGCCCAGGTCGCCGTTTTTCTTGCTTGGGGTGCCGACGCAGATCATCGACACGTCGCTGGCGCGGATGGCCTCGGCGAAGTCGGTGGTGCCTCGCAGGCGGCCATTGGCGATGCCTTGCTGCAGCAGTGCTTCCAGGCCAGGTTCGACGATGGGCGACTTGCCCTGGTTGATCAGGTCGATCTTGGTGCTGGACACGTCCACACCGATCACGTCATGGCCTCGCGCCGTCAGGCAGCCTGCACAGACCGCACCCACATAACCCAAACCAAAGATGCTGATACGCATCGCTATCACCTCATGTGTTTATCACGCCAGCTCCTCCGGGAAGAGCCGGACTGGGTGGATTAACAACAATTTCAAGGCGCACGGATCCGTGGGCGAATGCACACTTCGCCGAGCGCAGGCATGAATAAGTTTGGAGCGCACCAAGTTGTGCACTCAAAGTTGGCAGTAAAAGGCCAGTAATTAAAAGGCGTGCCCTGAAATGCAGCCGTCTTTATTGCAAGGCGCTACTTGGCGCGTTGCTGTGCTTGTTTTTTCAAGTGGATAAATCCTTTGAAATCAACCACTAGGACGTTTTGTAAGGGCGCGTCTGTCCTCCATGGAACGGGGCGTACAGGGTAATCCGTTGCGCCTGTCGAACTCATCGGGGCGGACAGTGGATTACTGCCGGTTGTCATCTGTAAGTCATTTCTCACACCGCAGAGGCGTAAAATTCGTTACGGCACTATGAGCGATTGGCCGCAGGAGAAGTTCCTGGGTGAAAAGTGCCTGCATGAAAGATTTCTAAATATTTTTTCAGTGGCGGATACTTTCACTTTGATGGCACGGGGCAGACGCACCCCTGTATATAAAGGGCGAAACTGAGGGGGGATGTTTTTATGCCAGTATGGGAAAAATTTTTTCAAAATTCGTCAAAAAAGTACGAACGGTCTTATGGCGTTTGGCGATAAGCCTATGGCTGGTGGTTTTTTGGCGTCATTAAAATGGCTTGGTGGCAATGTGAAGCATGCCCTGTTGCAGGGCGGGGAGGGAGGGGGTTGCTGCTGGCCTCATCGCCGGCAAGCCGGCTCCCACAGGTACACCACAGCTTTCAATGCCTGTGCTGATCCTGTGGGAGCCGGCTTGCCGGCGATAGGGCCCTTGCGCAATTACTCTGCCGGGTGGTCGCGCAGGAACACCAGGTGGTCAGGCTTGGACTGCTCGGCGCTATAGAAGTAACCCTGCACATCGAACTGCTTGAGCCGCTCCGGGTCGTCAACCCGTTCCTGGATCACGAAGCGGCTCATCATGCCGCGGGCTTTCTTGGCATAGAAACTGATGATCTTGTACTGGCCGTTCTTCAGGTCCTTGAAGTCGACGTTGATCACCCGGCCCTTGAGGGCGCTGCGTTTCACCGCGCTGAAGTACTCGTTGCTGGCCAGGTTCAGCAGCAGGTCATCGCCCTGGTCGGCCAGGGCCTGGTTCAGCCATTCGCTGATGCCCGTGCCCCAGAACGCATACAGGTCCTTGCCGCGGGCGTTGGCCAGCTTGGTGCCCATTTCCAGGCGGTAGGGCTGCATCAGGTCGAGCGGGCGCAGCAGGCCATACAGGCCCGAGAGCATGCGCAGGTGCTGCTGGGCATAGCTGAAGTCGTCTTCAGTGAGGGTTTCGGCGTCCAGCCCGGTGTACACGTCGCCCTTGAACGCCAGCAGCGCCTGCTTGGCGTTGGCCGGGGTGAAATCCGGCGTCCAGCTGCCGAAGCGCGCGGCGTTGAGGCCGGCCAGCTTGTCGGACAGGTGCATCAGTTCGCTGATCTGCGCCGGCGACAGCTCGCGCAGCTGCTCGATCAGCACCTGCGAGTCGTCCAGGTACTGCGGCAGGGTGAAGCGGTCGGTGACCGGCTTGGTGTCGTAGTCGAGGGTCTTGGCGGGGGAAATCACCGTCAGCATCGGGTCGGCTCCTGGAATCGTTGCCGGGGATTCTACGGACTGGGGCGGGCAACGCCAAACTATGGCGACAATAGTCACAGACCATCGCCAAGGCAGGCGCTATAGTGCGCGTTTCGCCGTCACGGAGAGACCCATCGTGCGCATTGCCGCTGCCTTGCTGGCCTCGTTGTTGAGCCTGGCCGCCCAGGCCGCCCCCATCCCCCCGGCCAGCCTCGACCGCAGCCTGTGGCCCGAACAGCTGGACAGCCCGGCGCTGTTCGACGTTGCCTCGCGGGCGCAGATCCTGTCGTTTGCCCAGGTGCTGCACGAGAGCGAGCTGCTCGACGATGGCGCCCTGGCTGCGCGCCTGGGGCTGCGGCAGATCAACCTGCAGAAGGTTCGCGCAATCAGGGCCGGCATGTGGCAGCGTTTGTGGCAGGGTTATCAACAGGCTCAGCGCAGTTGCACCGAGGATGCGTCGTTCTGCTACCCGGTGGAGTCGATGGAGGATTTGCGCAGGCAGGCCGCCACGTTCGCTGCAGATGTCGGCACGTTCTATACAGGCTGGATCGAACCCAGCCACCAGTTCAATGTGCGTTACCTGGATGAGCAATTACGCAAGGCGGCCCTGCTGCCGCAGACCAGCAGCGAGGTCGAACGCCTGTCCAGCCGCGAACGCAACGGCGATGAGCTGAACGACCGCATGTTCCTGCTGACCTTCGTCGGTGGCCCGGGGCCGGAGGGTGGCAGCACCGATACGCTGGCCGACTACCTGAACAAGCAGAAACTGCAGGGCACCTTCTTCGTCCTTGGCAACCGCCTGCAGCAACGCCGCGACCGTGGCCCGGCCAATGCCTTGAGCCAGCTCTACGGCGCGCAGTGCGTGGGGATCCAGGGCTGGGAGTACCGCTCCCACGCGCAGTGGAACGGCTGGCAGGATTCGCTCAAGCGCAGCCAGGCGCGGGTCCAGGCCGACCTGCCCGAGCAGTATGTGCCGTTGTTCCGCCCGCCCTATGGCCAGCGCCGCTCCGACGGCGAAGCGTTCATGGCCAGCCAGCAGCTGCGGGTTTCGCTGTGGGACATCGATGCGCAGGATGACACGGCGCTGAGTGCAGAAGCCTCGGCGCAGCGGGTGGTGACCTTGATGCTGCTGTGGCGCAAGGGCGTGATCCAGTTCCATGACGCCTTGCCCAAGGCGCAGCCAGCGGTGGAGTGGTTGCTGCACAGCACGGCGCAGAGCGGCATCGGCTGGGAAGATTGCCGGGAATACGGCTATCGAGACTAGTGGGTCTGACTTTTGACTGTAGACCCGTCTGCTGCCCCCGCCAAGCCCTGTTCGTCAATCGGAAAAATAAACTTCACCGGTACGTAAAAAAGCTTTTTTCGTTCATGGTTTTTGCGGTATGAAGAAACCAGACAGCCGATTCCTGCAGCACAGGTGGCGTCATCCAGGCCCACCTTGCCAGGTCCGCTTCCCGCCCGTAGCAACGCGGATACGGGAAGACCGGCGGTCACTCTGCGGCGCAACAGAACGCGCCGTGTGGCTTCGACATAAGGTGACCGAGTATGGATGACCAAGGACGCAACCCTTCCTCCAGCAAGCCAATCCTCTATGTGCTCGATACCAACGTCCTGATTCACGACCCCAACGCATTGCTCAACTTCGAGGAGCATCACGTCGCCATTCCGATGACGGTGCTGGAGGAACTCGACAAGCTCAAGACCGGTAAACAGACCATCGCCGCCGAATGCCGCCAGGCCATCCGCCTGATCGACCAGACCCTCGGTGACGCTTCGCCCAGCGATGTCGAGCAGGGCGTGCCGATCCAGCGTGGCAAGAGTGGGCCCAAGGGTTACCTGTCGATCCTGATGAGCCCGCGCAACGAACCCAGCAAGCTGCTGCCGGAAAACCTCAACGACAACATCATCATCAACACCCTGCTCGAAGTACGCAGCCGGCGCGCCGACCTGGACGTGGTGCTGGTGACCAAAGACATCAACATGCGCCTGAAGGCGCGCGCCTGTGGGATCGCGGCCGAGGACTACAGCACCGACCAGCTGGTCGATGACGTTTCCTTGCTGTCCAAGGGCTACCACTCGGTCACAGGCTCGTTCTGGGACCGGGTCAGCAAGGTCGATACCCGCCAGGAGCGTGGCCGCACCTGGCATCGGGTGCAGATGATCGACAACCTGCCAGCCGTGCACATAAATGAGTTCATCATCGATGAACAAGGCTTCGTCGGCTGGGTGAAGGGCATCCGCAACGACGAACTGCTGCTGCTCGACCTGCACCAGGAACCGCTGCTGCACCAGGAGGCCTGGGGCCTCAAGCCGCGGGACATCCACCAGAGCCTGGCGCTGTTCGCGCTGCTCGACCCGGATATCCACCTGGTCAACCTGACCGGCGCCGCCGGCTCCGGCAAGACCATCCTGGCCTTGGCCGCGGCCATCGAGCAGACCATGGTCAGCAAGCGCTACCGGCGCATCATCGCCACCCGCAGCGTGCAGGGGCTGGACCAGGAGATCGGCTTCCTGCCAGGCACCGAGGCTGAGAAGATGGAGCCGTGGCTGGGCGCCATCACCGACAACCTCGAAGCCTTGCACATGGATGACGAGAGCACCCACGGCAGCGTCGAGTACATCCTCGAGCGGGTACCGCTGCAGTTCAAGTCGCTGAACTACATCCGCGGGCGCAGCTTCCAGCAGAGCCTGATCCTGATCGACGAGTGCCAGAACCTGACCCCGCACCAGATGAAAACCATCATCACCCGTGCCGGTTCCGGGTCCAAAGTGGTGTGCCTGGGCAACCTGGCGCAGATCGATACCCCTTACCTGTCCGCGACCAGCTCGGGCCTGACCTACCTCACCGAGCGCTTCAAGGACTTCCCCCATGGTGTGCACATCACCCTGCAAGGGGTGCCACGCTCGGTACTGGCCGAGTACGCCGAGTCGCATCTGTAACCCCAGCCGTCGGGCCCCTTCGCGGGACAAGCCCGCTCCCACAGGTTCTCCATCGAACTTGTGGGAGCCGCCGGGCCCCCACAGGTTCTCCATTGAACTTGTGGGAGCGGGCTTGCCCCGCGAAGGGGCCGGCCCCGCCGACACATTCCGCTGCTCAAACCTGACCCACGGGTTTAAACTCTCAGTTCCCTTCACAGGAGCAGAGCAGTGCTGACACATCTTGATTCCCAGGGGCGCGCCAACATGGTTGACGTCACCGAAAAGGCCGTGACCGAGCGCGAGGCCACGGCCGAGGCGCGGGTGCGGATGTTGCCGCAGACCTTGCAGA
>NZ_DJTF01000142.1:8976-10598 GCF_002438125.1 Pseudomonas sp. UBA6315 | reverse complement strand
ATGTTGCCGCAGACCTTGCAGATGATCGTCGACGGTGAGCACCCCAAGGGCGATGTGTTCGCCGTGGCGCGCATCGCCGGCATCCAGGCGGCGAAGAAGACCAGCGACCTGATCCCGTTGTGCCACCCGCTGATGCTGACCAGCGTCAAGGTCGAGCTCAGCGCCGAAG
Source organism: Pseudomonas sp. UBA6315 (assembly GCF_002438125.1). Lineage (NCBI taxonomy): Bacteria > Pseudomonadati > Pseudomonadota > Gammaproteobacteria > Pseudomonadales > Pseudomonadaceae > Pseudomonas > Pseudomonas sp. UBA6315. Next base: position 10,429 of record NZ_DJTF01000142.1, on the reverse strand, counting down.
GCGCCGATGCCGTGCGCATCGTCGCGCGCTGCAAGCTGGCCGGGCAGACCGGCGTGGAAATGGAAGCACTGACCGCCGCCAGCGTCGCCGCGCTGACGATCTACGACATGTGCAAGGCCGTGGACAAGGGCATGGTCATCGAGCAGGTGCGCCTTTTGGAGAAGCTTGGCGGCAAGAGCGGCCACTACAAGGTGGAGGCGTGATGAAGGTCAAGGTGATGTATTTCGCCCGCTATCGCGAATTGCTGGGCCTCGATGCCGAGCACCTGGCGGGTGATTTCAAGGTGCTCGACGATGTGCGCCAGGCGCTGGTGGCCAAGGGTGGGGAGTATCAGGTGCTGGCCGAGCAGAACCTGATGTGCGCGCGCAACGAAGAGCTGTGCAGGCTCGACGAGCCGCTGGAAGAGGGCGACGAGGTGGCGTTCTTCCCACCGGTGACCGGAGGCTGATGATGGCGGTGCGAGTACAGCAAGCGGCCTTTGACCCGGGGCACGAGGTCAATGCCATGCATGCCGCCAACGTCGGTGTGGGGGCCGTGGTCGGGTTTGTGGGCTATGTGCGTGATTTCAACGACGGCCTCGATGTGGCGGGCATGTTTCTCGAACACTACCCAGGCATGACCGAGAAGGCCCTGGCCAAGATCGTGGTCGAGGCCGAGCAGCGTTGGCCGTTGCTCAAGGTCGAGGTGCTGCACCGGATCGGGGCGCTGGAGCCGGGCGAGCCGATCGTTTTCGTCGGGGTGGCCAGTGCCCATCGGCAGGCGGCGTTCGAGGCCTGCAACTTCATCATGGACTACCTGAAGACGCGGGCGCCGTTCTGGAAGAAAGAGAGTACCCAGGAGGGGCCCAGGTGGGTGGAAGGGAAGCAGAGTGACCAGGATGCGGCGGGGCGCTGGTAGCTTGACTGTGGATGGCCGGGGCGTTGCCCCGGATCGCCGGCGAGCCGGCTCCCACAGGTGGCGATTGGGCTGCAGCGCAGCCCCAGCCTCAATGATGCTTGCGCGGCACCGGCTTCAATAGCTCGTCCGGCGGCATCTCGCACTTGATCTTGCGGCCCAGCAGTTCTTCGATTGCCGGCAACTGGTAGGAATCATCCTCACCGGCAAAGCTGATCGACACGCCGCTGCTGCCCGCCCGGCCGGTACGGCCAATGCGGTGCACGTAGTCATCCGGGTCTTCCGGCAGGGTGAAGTTGATCACGTGGCTGATGCCGTCGATGTGGATCCCGCGCCCAGCCACATCGGTGGCCACCAGCACGGTGATACGGCCTTCACGGAAGTTTTCCAGGGTGCGGATGCGCTTGTGCTGCGGCACGTCGCCCGACAGCTGCGCGGCGTTGATGCCATCGCGCACCAGCTTCTCTTCGATGCGCCGCACCTCGTCCTTGCGGTTGGCAAAGACCATGACCCGTTCCCACTTGTTCTGCGTCACCAGGTTGTACAGCAGCTTGTACTT
>NZ_DJTF01000142.1:0-8767 GCF_002438125.1 Pseudomonas sp. UBA6315 | reverse complement strand
GCCGGGTTGGTGGTCCACTGCTTGGCCAGGTTCATCACATCGTCGGTGAAGGTGGCGGAGAACAGCAGGGTCTGGCGTTCGCTCTTCGGCGGGGTCTGGCGGATGATCTGCCGAACCTGGGGGATGAAGCCCATGTCGAGCATGCGGTCGGCCTCGTCCAGCACCATCACCTCGACCATGTCCAGGTGCACCTCGCCGCGCTGGTTGAAGTCCAGCAGGCGGCCCGGGGTGGCCACCAGGATGTCGCAGTGGCGCGCTTCCAGGGCCTTGAGCTGCTTGTCGAAGTCCATGCCGCCGACGAAGCTCATCACGTTCAGCCCGGTGTACTTGGTCAGGGCCGCGGCGTCCTTGGCGATCTGCACCACCAGCTCGCGGGTCGGCGCGATGATCAGCGCGCGCGGTTCGCCCATGTAGCGTTCCTTGGGTGGCGGCGTCTGCTGCAACTGGGAGATGATCGAGATGAGGAAGGCGGCGGTCTTGCCGGTGCCGGTCTGGGCGCGGCCGATGGCGTCCTGGCCGCGCAGGGTGTAACCCAGCACCTGGGCCTGGATCGGCGTGCAGTACGGGAAACCGAGGTCGTGGATGGCATGCATCAGCTCGTCGGAGAGCTTGAAGTCATGGAAGCGGGTCTTGCCTTCCTGCGGCTCGACCACGAAGTCTTCCGGCTTCCACAGGCTGGCCTGGGGCTTGGGCTTGCGTTCGCGGCGCGGTTTGTCCTTGGCCGGTTTCTCGGCGGCAGGTGCGGTGGCGGGCGTTTCGGCCTTGACGCTGGTTTTGCCGGGGGCGGGCTGGCGCTGAGGCTCAGGCTGGGCCGCGGGGGCTGCGGCAGGCGCAGGCGGCGTGACGCTGGCAGCAGGAGCGACGGCCTGAGGCGCGGCGTCTCCCTTGCCGAATATTTTCTTGAGTGCCTTGAGCACGGTCGTCTCGTCAACTGGTTAAGGAATGTACGCCCGGCAGTGTAATGCAAGATCCGGGCGCGGCGTAGCGGAATACTCCTACAACTACAGGCGAGCCTGCTTATTGCAACTGCTTGCTCAGCCAGTCGTGGATGTCGCTCAGTTCCTCGACGGCCACTTCATGCTCCATCGGGTACTCGTGCCACTGGGCGGCGATGCCCCAGGTGTTCAGGTACTCGAAGGCGGTGCGGCCCATGGCCGGGATCACCACCGAATCGTGCACGCCATGCAGGCACAGGGCCGGGGTGCGCTGCTGGCAGGCGCTGAGCTGGTGGCCGTCGCTGAAGGTGGGCGCGTAGGTGGACAGGGCGATCACCCCGCCCAGTGCTTCCTGCCACTTTATATAGGCCGTGTGCAGCACCACCGCGCCGCCCTGGGAGAAGCCGGCCAGGAAGATCCGCGACAAGCTGATGCCCTTGGCCTGTTCGGCCTTGATCAGGGCGATCACCTGGTCGGCCGATTCGTCCAGCTGCGCTTCGTCGATGGCACGGGCCGGGGTCATGGCCTTGATGTCGTACCAGCTGGGCATGGCATAGCCGCCATTGATGGTCACCGGGCGGGTCGGCGCCTGGGGCATGATGAAGCGGGTGCTGAGCAGTCGTTCCTGCATGAATTCAGCCACCGGTAGGAAGTCGTAACGGTCGGCCCCCAGGCCGTGCAACCAGATCACACAGGCGTCTGCGGTTTTCTGCGGTTCGAGAATCAGCGGGTTGGTCATGACTGCTCCGAAAGTGTGCGTGCCTTGTTGTTAAGTGCTTGAAAAAGAGGCGTGGGAATTAATTGTCGGAAAAAGAATGTCGCAACGATACAAGTTTCGGTACTTGACGCGTGCTTAAACGCTCCAGCCTTCGATTGTGGTACGCGCTTTGCTATGAAACATTCGATACGAAGGGGCAAACCCAGACGGTAACACCCTTTGTAAGCGAAGGCTGTCATAGAACGGCCCATTGCGCCAATTGACCCAATAACAAGCCAACACGGGTCGGATGCGCCTCATAAGGGTGCGGTGCAATTCCGGCTCAATACAACAAGAGCGATTTGGAGGTTGTGAATGAAGATGCTGAAAACCACCCTGGCAGTCCTGACCGCTGCCGCCGCACTGGGCGCCGTGAGCACTGCCCAGGCCGGCGCCACCCTCGATGCGGTAAAGAAGAAGGGCTTCGTCCAGTGTGGCGTGAGCGATGGTCTTCCAGGCTTCTCGGTACCTGATGCGCAGGGCAAGATCGTCGGCATCGATGCCGATGTCTGCCGCGCCGTGGCAGCTGCCGTGTTCGGCGACGCCAGCAAGGTCAAGTTCAGCCAGCTCAACGCCAAGGAGCGCTTCACCGCGCTGCAGTCCGGCGAAGTCGACGTGCTGTCGCGCAACACCACCTGGACCAGCTCGCGCGATGCCGGCATGGGCCTGGTGTTCGCTGGCGTCACCTACTACGACGGCGTGGGCTTCCTGGTCAACAAGAAGCTCGGTGTTTCCAGTGCCAAGGAGCTCGATGGCGCGACCATCTGCATCCAGGCCGGTACCACCACCGAGCTGAACGTGTCCGACTACTTCCGCGCCAACAACCTGAAGTACACCCCGATCACCTTCGACACCTCCGACGAAAGCGCCAAGTCGCTGGAGTCCGGCCGTTGCGACGTGCTGACCTCGGACAAGTCGCAGCTGTTCGCCCAGCGCTCCAAGCTGGCCACGCCAACCGACTACGTGGTGCTGCCGGAAACCATCTCCAAGGAACCGCTGGGCCCGGTGGTGCGCAAGGGCGACGAGGAGTGGTTCAGCATCGTCAAGTGGACCCTGTTCGCCATGCTCAACGCCGAAGAGGCGGGCATTACCTCGAAGAACGTCGAGGCCGAGGCCAAGGCCACCAAGAACCCGGACGTTGCCCGCCTGCTCGGGGCTGACGGTGAATACGGCAAGGACCTCAAGCTGCCCAAAGACTGGGTGGTGCAGATCGTCAAGCAAGTCGGCAACTATGGCGAAGTGTTCGAGAAGAACCTGGGCCAGAGCACTGACCTGAAGATCGACCGTGGCATGAACGCCCTGTGGAACAACGGCGGCATCCAGTACGCGCCACCTGTGCGCTGATGGTTGCACCCTGCGGCGGCATCCCGCCGCCGCAGGCTGTTCGAATCCCTACTGTCCGGGGCACTTCATGCAAAATCGAATCGGCGCACAAAAGGGGCTTTCCCTTAACGACCCGCGTGTGCGCGCTTGGCTGTTCCAGATCCTCACCATCCTCTTGGTGGTGGGCCTGGGCTGGTACTTGTTCCACAACACGCAAACCAACTTGCAACACCGGGGCATCACCTCCGGCTTCGACTTCCTCGAGCGCAGTGCCGGCTTTGGCATCGCCCAGCATCTGATCCCGTATGTGGAGTCCGACAGCTACGCGCGGGTGTTCGTCATCGGCCTGCTCAATACCCTGCTGGTCACCTTCATCGGCGTCATCCTGGCGACCGTCCTCGGCTTTGTCATCGGGGTGGCGCGGTTGTCGCCGAACTGGATGATCAACAAGCTGGCGACGGTCTATGTCGAGACTTTCCGCAACATTCCGCCACTGCTGCAGATCCTGTTCTGGTACTTCGCCGTGTTCCTGACCCTGCCGGGGCCGCGGGGCAGCATCAACATCGACGACACCTTCTTCATCAGCAACCGTGGCCTGAACATGCCGGGCGCCTCGATGGCCGAGGGCTTCTGGCCGTTCGTGGTTGCCGTGGTGCTGGCGATCGCGGCCATCGTGGCGATGGTGCGTTACGCCAACAAGCGCTTCAACGAAACCGGCAAGCCGTTCCACAAGTTCTGGGTGGGCCTGGCGCTGCTGCTGGTGATTCCAGGGGCCTGCGTGCTGCTGTTCGGCAGCCCGGTGCACTGGGAAGTGCCGCAACTGAAGGGCTTCAACTTCGTCGGCGGCTGGGTGCTGATACCCGAACTGCTGGCGCTGACCCTGGCACTGACTATCTATACCGCCGCGTTCATCGCCGAAATCGTGCGCTCGGGTATTCGTTCGGTCAGCCATGGCCAGACCGAAGCCGCCCGCTCGCTGGGCCTGCGCGAAGGCCCGACGCTGCGCAAGGTGATCATCCCCCAGGCCCTGCGGGTGATCATTCCGCCGCTGACCAGCCAGTACCTGAACCTGGCGAAGAACTCGTCGCTGGCGGCCGGTATCGGCTACCCGGAGATGGTCTCGCTGTTCGCCGGTACCGTGCTCAACCAGACCGGCCAGGCCATCGAGGTGATCGCCATCACCATGAGTGTCTATCTCGCCATCAGCATCAGCATTTCGCTGCTGATGAACTGGTACAACAAGCGCATTGCGCTGATCGAGCGGTGAGGATACGCCCGTGAATGCCCATGTTTTCAAACCTGACATGCCGCCACCGGTGAAAACCGTCGGCGTGCTCGCCTGGATGCGGGCCAACCTGTTCTCCAGCTGGCTCAACACCTTGCTGACCCTGTTCGCCTTGTACCTGGTGTGGCTGATCGTGCCGCCGCTGGTGCAGTGGGCGTTCATCGATGCCAACTGGGTCGGTACCACCCGCGCCGACTGCACCAAGCAGGGCGCCTGCTGGGTGTTCGTGCAGCAGCGCTTCGGCCAGTTCATGTACGGCTACTACCCGGTGGAGCTGCGCTGGCGCGTGGACCTGACCGTGTGGCTGGCCGTGCTGGGCGCCGCGCCGCTGTTCATCAAGCGCTTCCAGCGCAAGGCGCTCTACGGCCTGGGCTTTCTGGTGCTGTACCCGGTGCTGGCCTACACCTTGCTGCACGGCGGCTACCTGGGCCTGGACACCGTGCCCACCAGCCAGTGGGGCGGGCTGATGCTGACCCTGGTGATCGCCACCGTGGGCATCGTCGGTGCCTTGCCGCTTGGCATCCTGCTGGCCCTTGGGCGGCGTTCGCGGATGCCGGCGGTGAAGGTGGTGTGCGTGACCTTCATCGAGTTCTGGCGCGGCGTGCCGCTGATTACCGTGCTGTTCATGTCGTCGGTGATGCTGCCGCTGTTCCTGCCTGAGGGCATGAGCTTCGACAAGCTGCTGCGGGCGATGATCGGGGTGATCCTGTTCCAGTCGGCGTACATCGCCGAGGTGGTGCGCGGCGGCCTGCAGGCCATCCCCAAGGGCCAGTACGAAGCTGCCGCGGCCATGGGCCTGGGCTACTGGCGCTCGATGGGCCTGGTGATCCTGCCGCAGGCGCTCAAGCTGGTGATCCCCGGCATCGTCAACACCTTCATCGCCCTGTTCAAGGACACCAGCCTGGTCATCATCATCGGCCTGTTCGACCTGCTCAACAGCGTCAAGCAGGCTGCGGCCGACCCGGCCTGGCTGGGCATGGCGACCGAGGGCTATGTGTTCGCGGCCCTGGTGTTCTGGATTTTCTGTTTCGGTATGTCCCGCTACTCCATGCACCTGGAGCGCAAGCTGGACACTGGCCACAAGCGTTAGGAGTCTCCAAATGAGTGAAGCGATCAAGCAGCCTGCCGGCCCCGAAGGCATCATCCAGATGCAGGGCGTGAACAAGTGGTACGGCCAGTTCCATGTGCTCAAGGACATCAACCTGAACGTGCGTCAGGGTGAGCGTATCGTCTTGTGCGGGCCTTCCGGCTCGGGCAAGTCCACCACCATCCGTTGCCTGAACCGCCTGGAGGAACACCAGCAGGGCCGCATCGTGGTCGATGGGGTGGAGCTGACCAACGACCTCAAGCAGATCGAAGCGATCCGCCGCGAGGTGGGCATGGTGTTCCAGCACTTCAACCTGTTCCCGCACCTGAGCATCCTCGAAAACTGCACCCTGGCGCCCATGTGGGTGCGCAAGATGCCGCGGCGCAAGGCCGAGGAAATTGCCATGCACTACCTGGAGCGGGTGCGCATTCCGGAGCAGGCGCACAAGTACCCGGGGCAGTTGAGCGGTGGCCAGCAGCAGCGCGTGGCGATTGCCCGGGCGCTGTGCATGAAGCCGAAGATCATGCTATTCGACGAGCCGACTTCGGCGCTCGACCCGGAAATGGTCAAGGAAGTGCTGGACACCATGGTGGGCCTGGCCGAAGACGGCATGACCATGCTCTGCGTGACCCACGAGATGGGCTTTGCCCGCACCGTGGCGAACCGGGTGATCTTCATGGACAAGGGGGAGATCGTGGAGCAGGCGGCGCCGGATGACTTCTTCGACCGGCCGCGCAGTGATCGGACCAAGTTGTTCCTGAGCCAGATCCTGCATTGATGCTGTTGGGGCCGCCTTGCGGCCCTTCGCGGGGCAAGCCCGCTCCCACAGGTATAGCGCAGGCCTATGGATCAGCGGTGTACCTGTGGGAGCGGGCTTGCCCCGCGAAGGGCTGCAAAGCAGCCCCGATCTTTACTTCTCTTCTTGCGTGGCCGCCGGCGCCGGCGGCGGCCGCAGCCCCACCTCGGCGACCAGTTTGAGCTGCTGCCCGTTGCGCATCACCTCGATGGTGATCTTCTCGTTGGGCTTGATCCGCGCCACCTGGTTCATCGACTTGCGCCCATCGCCAGCCGGCTCGCCATTGATGCTCAGGATCACATCGCCCAACTGCAAGCCGGCCTTCTGCGCCGGCCCGTCGCGGAAGATCCCCGCCACCACGATGCCCGGGCGGCCCTGCATGCCGAACGACTCGGCCAGTTCCTGGCTCAGCGGCTGCACTTCGATGCCCAGCCAGCCACGGATCACCTGGCCATGCTCGACGATCGACTTCATCACCTCCAGCGCCAGCTTGACCGGGATGGCGAAGCCAATGCCCTGGGAGCCGCCGGACTTGGAGAAGATCGCGGTGTTGATGCCCACCAGGTTGCCGTTGGCATCGACCAGCGCACCCCCGGAGTTGCCCGGGTTGATCGCCGCATCCGTCTGAATGAAGTCTTCGTAGTTGTTCAGGCCCAGCTGGTTGCGGCCGGTGGCGCTGATGATGCCCATGGTCACGGTCTGGCCGACGCCGAAGGGGTTGCCGATGGCCAGGGTCACGTCGCCGATGTGGATGTTGTCGGAGCGGCCGATGGTGATGGCCGGCAGGTTCTTCAGGTCGATCTTCAGCACCGCAAGGTCGGTCTCGGGGTCGCTGCCGATCACCCGGGCCAGGGTTTCGCGGCCGTCCTTCAACGCCACCACGATCTGGTCGGCGCCGCTGGTGACGTGGTTGTTGGTCAGCAGGTAGCCCTCGGGGCTCATGATCACTGCCGAGCCCAGGCTCGATTCCCAGCGCCGCTGCTTGGGCAGGTTGTCACCGAAGAAGCGGCGGAACTGCGGGTCTTCGAACAGCGGGTGGGCGCTCTTGTTGACCACCTTGGTGGTGTACAGGTTGACCACCGCCGGCGCGGCCAGGGTCACGGCGTCGGCATAGGACACCGGGCCCTGCATGATTTTCGTGGTCTGCGGTGCCTGTTGCAGGTTGACGTCCTGGCTGGGCAGGCCGACCCATTGCGGGAAACGCTGGATGATCAGCATGGCGATCAAAACGCCGGTAAGCAGGGGCCAGCCAAAATAACGCAAAGCCTTGAACATGAACGAATCCTGGGAGTGGGCAAGGGCCGGAGTGACGCGCCAGAGCGCAAGCGCGCGCGATCATACACCGGTTTCCCCAACGCCGGCGACGGCCCATAATGGCGGCCATTATACGGGCGTTGTTCCCGTTGAACGTGCAGATTTCGAGGAGATTTTCCATGGCTGTCGCCCTCAATACCCTGGTCGAGGAAGCCGAGCGCTACCTGGCCAGCGCGAAGATCCAGGATTACTGCCCCAATGGCCTGCAGGTGGAGGGCCGGCCCCAGGTCAGCCGCATCGTTTCCGGGGTCACGGCCAGCCAGGCGCTGCTGGATGCCGCGGTCGAGGCCGAGGCCGACCTGGTGCTGGTGCACCACGGTTATTTCTGGAAGGGCGAGAACCCGTGCATCACCGGGATCAAGCAGCGCCGCCTGAAGACCCTGCTCAAGCACGACATCAGCCTGCTGGCGTTTCACCTGCCGCTGGATGTTCACCCGGAAGTGGGCAACAACGTGCAGCTGGCTCGCCAGCTGGACATCACCGTGGAAGGGCCGCTGGACCCTGCCAACCCCAAGGTGGTCGGCCTGGTCGGTTCGCTGGCCGAGCCGATGACCGCGCGCGACTTCGCCCGCCGCGTGCAGGACGTCATGGGCCGTGAGCCGCTGCTGGTCGAAGGCGAGCAGATGATCCGCCGGGTCGGCTGGTGTACCGGCGGCGGGCAGGGTTATATCGACACCGCCATCGCTGCCGGGGTGGACCTGTTCATCAGCGGCGAGGCGTCCGAGCAGACCTACCACAGTGCCCGCGAGAACGGCGTCAGCTTCATCGCCGCCGGGCACCATGCCACCGAGCGCTATGGCGTGCAGGCGCTGGGCGATTACCTGGCGCGGCGCTTTGCCCTGGAGCACCTGTTCATCGATTGCCCGAATCCGATCTGAGGCCTGTTTCGGCCTTATCGCCGGCAAGCCGGCTCCCACAGGAACACTGCAGCGTTCAAGGTTTGTGGTGAATCTGTGGGAGCTGGCTTGCCGGCGATTGGGCCGCAGGGCGGGCCTTTAGCAGCCAAACCCCCAGTCATATCGTTAGACTTTTTCGATCTAGCCCGCCGCCTAAATAGAATCAGCCGCTGTGATAAAGTGGCTCGCTCGAACACGGCCCGCTGGCCGTCCATAAGATCGTTTTTCGTGAGTAGCCATGGTCGACAAACTGACGCACTTGAAACAGCTGGAGGCGGAGAGCATCCACATCATCCGCGAGGTGGCCGCCGAGTTCGACAACCCGGTGATGCTGTACTCGATCGGCAAGGACTCCGCCGTGATGCTGCACCTGG
>NZ_DJTF01000152.1:0-3207 GCF_002438125.1 Pseudomonas sp. UBA6315 | reverse complement strand
CGTAGAAGCCTTCGGCTTCGGCCTTGGACAGTTGCTTGATTTTCGAGGCGACGATTTTCAGGCCGGCTTCTTCGAAGCGAGTGGTGATCTTGCCGATCACGTTCTTGGCAACGGCGTCAGGCTTGATGATCGAGAAAGTACGTTGAACAGCCATGGAAAACTCCAGAATATGAGTGTTGCGAAAAATTAAACCCGCGAATTATACGCGGGTTCCAGGGGATTGCCTAACCTGCAGCGTCACGCTTAGTCGGCTTCATCAATCCAGGCCGCCTGGATGGCCTCCAGCACTTTCTCACCGCCACGTGACGGATCGTCGCTGAATTCTGGCAAGGCCAGCACCCAGCGGTGCAGATCGACGAAATTTACATAACGAGGATCGACTTCCGGCTTGCTTTCCGCAAGCTGGATGGCGATCTCAAGTACATCAATCCATTTCAAGCTCATGCGGCAAACCTCAGTGCGGCGCTTCGGCAGCGTGATTGAGCGAATACTTGGGGATCTCGATGGTCAGGTCCTCATCGGCGACCACCACCTGGCAGCCGAGGCGCGATTGAGCCTCCAGGCCCCAGGCCTTGTCCAGCATGTCTTCTTCCAGCTCGTCGGCTTCTTCAAGGGAGTCGAAACCCTTGCGCACGATGCAGTGGCAGGTGGTGCAGGCCTTGACGCCACCGCAGGCGCTTTCCATCTCGATGTGATGGTCGTGGGCCAGCTCCAGGATGTTGGTCCCGGGCTCGACTTCCACGGTCAACCCCTCTGGGCAGAACTTTTCGTGCGGCAGGAATGTCACCAGCGGCATCGGTTACTCCTCGATCTCATTCAGGTTGCGCCCGGCCAGTGCGGCTTTGACCGTCGAATCAAGGCGACGGGCGGCAAATGCATCGGTCACCTGCGACAGACGCTTGGTCTGTTGCTCGATGGCTGGGCCATCGGTGCCGGCCAGCAAATCACGTAGTTCTTGCATCTGGAATTCGATGGCTTGGCGCTCTTCACTGCTGAGCAGGCGCTCACCATCGGCGTCCAGGGCGCCCTGTACCGCTTCGAGCAGGCGCTCGCCGTCGACCTGGTGCTCACGCAACTGGCGAGCTTGCTTGTCGGTACCTGCGTGCTCGAAGGAATCCTTGAGCATGCGCGCGATCTCGCCGTCGGTCAGGCCGTAGGACGGCTTGACCTGGATGCTGGCTTCAACGCCCGAACCCAATTCGCGGGCTGCAACGCTGAGCAGGCCGTCGGCATCGACCTGGAACGTCACGCGGATCTTCGCCGCACCGGCGACCATGGCCGGGATGCCGCGCAGTTCGAAGCGTGCCAGGGAGCGGCAGTCGCTGATCAGCTCGCGCTCACCCTGCAGCACGTGGATCATCATGGCCGACTGGCCATCTTTGTAAGTGGTGAATTCCTGGGCGCGGGCCACTGGAATGGTGGTGTTGCGCGGAATCACCTTCTCCATCAGCCCACCCATGGTCTCAAGGCCCAGGGACAGCGGGATGACATCGAGCAGCAACAGTTCGCCACCTTCGCGGCGGTTGCCGGCCAGGGTATCGGCCTGGATCGCGGCGCCGATGGCCACCACCTGGTCCGGGTCGATCGAGGTCAGCGGGGTGCGGCCGAACAGCGTGCCGACAGCCTCGCGCACACGCGGCACGCGGGTCGAACCACCGACCATCACCACGGCAGCCACCTCTTCGAGCTCCACGCCGCTGTCGCGCACGGCGCGGCGGCAGGCCTTGAGGCTGCGGGCGATCATCGGCTCGATCATCGCGTCGAAGGCGGCGCGGCTGAGCTCGCCCTGCCAGGCGCCATGGCTGACACTGACCACGTCGGCGTCGGTCAGGGCTTCCTTGGCGGCGCAGGCGGTTTGCAGCAACTGGCGCTGGGTAGCCGGGTCGAGGTCGGCGGACAGGCCCGCCTGCTCGATGATCCAGCCGGCGATGGCGTGGTCGAAGTCGTCGCCGCCCAGGGCGGTATCGCCGCCGGTGGCCAGCACTTCGAACACACCGGCAGTCAGGCGCAGGATCGAGATATCGAAGGTACCGCCACCCAGGTCATAGATGGCCACCAGGCCTTCGGCATTCTGGTCCAGGCCATAGGCCACGGCAGCGGCAGTCGGCTCGTTGAGCAGGCGCAGCACGTTCAGGCCGGCCAGCTTGGCTGCGTCCTTGGTCGCCTGGCGCTGGGCATCGTCGAAATAGGCCGGCACGGTGATCACCGCCCCCACCAGTTCGCCACCCAGGGTCTGCTCGGCGCGCTCGCGCAATACCTTGAGAATGTCGGCAGACACTTCCACCGGGCTCTTCGGGCCCTGCACCGTGTCGATGAACGGCATGTGCGACTCGCCACCCACGAAGCGGTACGGCAGCTGTTCGCCGAGCTGCTTGACGTCGGCCAGGCCGCGCCCCATCAGGCGCTTGACCGACAGCACGGTGTTCAATGGGTCACTGGACGCCGCCTCGCGCGCGGCCAGGCCGACTTCGCAGCGGCCAGCCAGGTAGCGCACTGCCGAAGGCAGAATGACGTTACCCTGCGCATCGGGCAGGGGCTCGCTGCGACCGCTGCGCACGGCAGCGACCAGAGAATTGGTGGTGCCCAGGTCGATGCCCACCGCCAGGCGGCGCTGGTGCGGCTGAGGGCTTTGACCGGGTTCGGCGATCTGCAGTAGGGCCATGCTTATCTAATTACCTTAGGCGTCATCACGGGCGGCGCCGGGTTAATCGTCGAGGCGCTCTTCCAGTTGGCGCACTTCTTGGGCGAGCTTGTCGAGGAACTGCATGCGGCGCATCAGGCGCTCGGCCTGTTCACGCTCGGCAGGCACATCCCAGCAGGCGGCGAAATCCTCGTTCAGCGTGTCCTGGGCAGCCTTCAGGCGCTTCTTGAACACGGCGACACCGTCGAGGTCGGCTTCGTCCTGCAACTCTTCGAGCTCTTCGCGCCACTGCATCTGCTGCAACAGGAAGTCCGGGTCATGGACCGTGACTTCCTGGGGCACTTCGTGGCCGCCAATGGCCAGCAGGTAGCGGGCACGGCGCGGCGCACTGCGCAGGGTCTGGTAGGCGTCGTTGAGGGCCGCGGACTTCTCCAGGGCTACCCGCTGCTCACGCTCGGAGGCGTCGGCAAAGCGGTCCGGATGGACCTCGCGGGCCAGCTCGCGATAACGCGTGGCCAGCTTGTCGAGGTCCAGGCGGAAGCACGGCTGGAGATCAAACAGAGCGA
>NZ_DJTF01000155.1:0-10006 GCF_002438125.1 Pseudomonas sp. UBA6315 | reverse complement strand
GCAGGATGTGCTCGACGATTTGCGGCACCGATTGGTGCTGGTAGATACGGTATTGCTGGCCGCGGCCCAGCAGCGCCAGGCGCGGCTGCAGGGTCAGCTGATAGCGGGCTTCGTCCCGCGAGCTGGACAGGCGCTCAAAGCCGGTGACCACGCCATGCACGGTACGCAGCGGTTTGATCTGGGGCGCGGGCAGGCCCAGCAGGGGCAGCTTGCTGGGGGGTGGGTGCAGGCTGAAGGTGGCGCGCTTGCCGAGCATGAGCTCGACGGCGATGTCCTGTTCTGCCGAGGTGAATTCCACGCGGTAGAGGAAGGGTTCGCTGAGCTGCTCCCTGCCTTCGAAGGACAACACGTCGAGTGCTGCGGCCAAACCCTCCACTGCCAGTTTGTGCTGGCTGGGGTTGAACAGGCCCAGAATCCCTTCTGCCATGTTCAGGCCTCCACGGGCGCACGTTGCGCGAGCTGAGCCTCGTCGGCGTCGGCGAAGTCCAGGGTGACACCCAGCCCTTCGCTATGCCCCAGTGTCACGCCTCGCGTGGCCTGGCCGGCTGCCTGGCGCTGCAGCAGTTGAAGGCTCAGCACGGGAAGGATCTGCTGATTCAGCAAACTGTCGATGTTGCGGGCACCGCTATCGGGCAACAGGCAGGCATCGATCAATGCATCGTTGAGCGCCTCATCGATGCTGCACTTCACGCCATAGTGACGCTCAAGCCGCTTGGCCACCTGGGCGAGCTTGACGGCCACGATGCGTTTCAGCGCATCCGCTCGCAGCGGCCGGTAGATCAGGGTTTGAAAACGCGCCAGCAAGGCGGGCTGGAAGTGTTCGCGCAGAACGGGGCGAAGCAGATTCTGCAGTTGACTGTCGGAGGCTTCGGGTTGCGCATGCAGAAAATCTTGCAGCGCGTCGCTGGCGAGGTTGGATGTCATGAGGATAACGGTGTTGCGAAAATCAACTTCCCGCCCTTCGCCATCACGCATGAAACCGCGATCGAAAACCTGATAGAAGAGGTTGAGCACATCGCGGTGGGCCTTTTCTACCTCATCCAGCAACACCACGCTGTAGGGGCGCTGACGCACCGCCTCGGTGAGCACCCCGCCCTGCCCGTAGCCCACGTAGCCAGGCGGCGAGCCCTTGAGTTGGCTGACGGTGTGCGCCTCCTGGTACTCCGAGAAATTGAGGGTGATCAGCGATTTCTCGCCACCGAACAAGCTGTCAGCCAGCGCAAGTGCCGTTTCGGTCTTGCCGACGCCACTGCTGCCGACGAGCAGGAAAACGCCCAGCGGGGTCTTGTCATCGGTCAACCCGGTGCGGGCTGCACGCAGGCGTTGAGCCAGTGCGTTCAACGCATGTTCCTGACCAATGACGCGTTCTGACAGCTGCTGTTCCAGGGCCAGAAGGCTGGCGTGTTCATCCTTGAGCAAGCTGCCCAGCGGCACACCGGTCCAGTCGGCAATCACTTCGGCCACGCTGCGCGCAGTTACATCCAGCGCGACCAAGGGCTGCTGCGCTGCGATGCTGCCCAACTGTCGCTGCAGCTCAGCAATTTCAGCTGGATCCTTCGCTACAGACTGACGCGCTTGCAGCAATTGCTGAGTCAGCGCCAGCTCTTGCCGATACTGCAGCTCAAAGGCCGCTTGCTGCTCTTGCAAATGGCTCAGTTGTTCACCAAGCCTGGCCAACAGGTCGTCGTCGCAGCGCCCCCGAAGCTGACCGTCCTCTTGCACAGCCTGTTGCTGCAATTTGAGCGCGGCCTGGCTGGACTTGAGCCGCACCAACGCCTGCGGTTCGCAGTCCAGGCTCATGCGAACGCGAGCACAGGCCGTATCGAGCAGGTCGACGGCCTTGTCAGGCAAGCGGCGGCCGGTCAGGTAGCGACGCGACAGGGTGACCGCCGCCTGAACCGCTGCATCGTCGACATGCACGCCATGGTGGTCGGCATACCGCGCCTTCAGGCCACGCAGCATCAGGCAAGCGTTGCCATCGTCGGGCTCATCGACCTTGACCATCTGAAAGCGACGTTCCAGCGCAGCATCACGCTCGAAATATTGTTTGTACTCACTCCAAGTGGTGGCGGCGAGGGTGCGCAGCTCGCCCCTGGCAAGGGCGGGCTTGAGCAGGTTCGCAGCATCTGCCGCACCAGCCTGGTTGCCGGCACCGATCAGGGTGTGGGCTTCATCGATGAACAACAGGATGGGCGTGGGGGACTGTTGAACGGCATCGATGACACTTTTGAGCCGCTGCTCGAACTCGCCCTTTACACCCGCGCCCGCTTGCAACAGGCCAAGGTCCAGGGCCCGCACTTGCACGGGCTTGAGGCTGTCAGGCACTTCCCCTGCGCTGATGCGCAAGGCCAGGCCTTCGACCAGCGCGGTCTTGCCTACCCCTGGCTCACCGACCAGGATCGGGTTGTTCTTGCGCCGCCGACCGAGGATATCGATGACCTGGCGAATTTCGTCATCCCTGCCGAACACCGGGTCGATCTGCCCTGCCGCAGCTTTTGCCGTGAGATCTTGCGTGAACCGTTCGAGCACTTGCAGCAAGGCACTGTCATCGAAGGCCTGGCTTTCACCCGTAGGTTGCTCGCCCAGCGTGACCGGGCTCTCGGGGCGTTCCTCCGACGCTTGATCGAGCGATGCAGCCATTTGCTGCAATTGCGTTGAGCCGATACTGAGCAATGGCCAGGCGGCCGGGCACCTGAGCAACCCTGGAGCTTTCAGCAAAGCGCCCAACAGATGAGACGAACGCAAGCACTCGCTGTTGCCCTCCAGCGATGCCTGCAACCACGCATCGGTAATCAGCTGCTGCAGCTCATTGCTCAGTTGCGGCTTGTTGCGAACGCTACGTGGCAACTTGTCGAAGTACTCGAGCAAGCCTTGCCACATGGCATCCATGTCCCAGTTGCAGCGACGTGCAATGACTGTCAGGTCGCCCTGCCCTTGCTCCAGCAACTTGAGCAGCCAGTGTTCGAAGGTGATCTGTGCGTGACCGCGGCTCTGGCACATGGACGCAGCCGCTGTCAGTGCCTGGGCACAATAAGCATTGAGGCGACGAAGCAGGCGGGTTGGATCATGTGACATACAGTGCGTCCTTGTTAGGCGGGCAAGACTTGCGTCCGAGTAGCAGGTGACGAGGGGCGATGTGTTCGGTTGAACATCCTCGAGCGGACGCTCAACCCAGCACACCGCTGGTAGATCCGGCAGACGGATGGCCGCCTGCCGGCAGTAGCGCATCAGGCGTTGGGGCGCTCGTTCCAGGCATCGGAATGAATGATGTTGCCGTCCTTGAAGGTCCAGGTGATCTTCTCGTAACGCAGCTCGATCTCTTCCAGGTGGTTATGTTTCTCCTTCGATGGATCCTTGATGTCATGCATCTTTGGCGCGACTTTCACGACCTTCACGTTCTCCAGCGTGGTGTTGAAGTACTCGACTTCCTGGCCGGCATCATCGATCCGGTACCACTTGAATTCAGCGGACTTCAGCGTCTGCCCCGTGGTGGCTGCCTTGTACAGGTAGGGGCTCGAAGCATCGATCTCCTTGCTGAACACGAACGGCGTATGAATCCGCGTGCCCGTCAGTTTTCCGGTGTTGTTGTCGGTCGGGATGTACAGGCTGTGCGCCTGCGCGACCACCTCGATCGAGCCCTCGCGCCCGCCGACGCCCACAGAACCTTTGAGCTCCGCGCCGCCGTCATCTTTCAGCCAGAGGTAAACGGGTATAGCCATGTGAAACTCCTTCTCCTGGAAGTTGAATGCCGCCAAATGCGGCCTGGGTTACGCGCCCGACGCCACGGCCGAAGAGGCACACGCCCCCGGCTCTGGCACCAGGCGAATTTCTACGCGACGATTGAGCGAGCGACCGTGCTCGGTGTCATTGCTGGCAACCGGTTGGCTGGCACCAAAGCCCTGGACGGCAAAGCAGCTGCCGGGGATATCGCCCATGCGCGACATCCATTGGTGCACCGCAGCAGCGCGTGCGGTGGACAAACGCAGGTTCTGTTCGTCATTGCCGGTGGCGTCGGTGTGCCCGGTTATGACAATCAGCCAGCCAGGCTGGGCCTTGATACCGACCAGTGCCTTGACCAGCACGTGGGTCGACTCCAGCTTCAGTTGGGCGCTGCCACTGCTGAACAGTGACAGGCTGTCTAACCGCACGACCTCGCGGGGATGGGTTGGGAGGGGCACTGTCGCCGGCCGGCGATGGCCGGAAATCGTGGCGTGCACAGGCGCCCGCAGCCGCTCCCCCTGATACAAGCCCAAGCCAAGCGACCACGGCTCGCCCTGGCGGTAGTAGTCGTCCAGGCGCAGCGCATCCTGGCGAAGCGTTGCCAGTGCCTGCTCTTGATCCTGGCTCAGCGTCGCAGCCTGGTAACGGCGCAGGTCGTCAGTTACCTGGCGCACGAGCAATGTGTTCTGCCATGCCGAGCTCATCAGCGCGATGACACCTGCGCCAACCAGCAGCCACAGGCCCAGCAACTGCGCACGGTATCGCTGATGACGCGGGGCGTTGATGGGCAACAGATGAAGCAAAGGGTCCGGGAATGGCGACTGCTCGGCGACCTTGGTGGCTGGCGCCTTGGGCGTGGCGCGCAATCGCGTGTGTTCATGCAGCCAACGTTGCCACAGGTTGTTTTCCACCCAGTGCCCCGCCGCAGGCCCTGCCACGAAGGCAACTGCCACGGCAGGCCAAAACGCGTGACTGTGCCGCTTGCCCGCCCCATCAGACTTCATCAGTTCAGCAAGCCATTGGGTGGCGCTGTGCAACTGCACGCACGTCTCCAGGCGCGCCGCTGGGTTCGCGCTTTGCTGCCACTCGCTCACGTCGATGCAGTCACCCGCCTCCCGCACCACCAGGCCGGCTTTGCCCGCTTCCCAGCTGAACCAGCCCGCTGACAGGGTTTGCAGGTAGCAGGTCACCAGGACAGGCAGGCCGACCCCACGCTTGCGCACCATGGCCACTTGGTTGCCAAAGCGGCGTATCTGGCCAGTCAGTACTGGTGCGTCGCTATGAGCACAAGGATCGACAATCAACAACGCACTGAGCTGCCCGTTCCACGCCGGCCGTTTTGCCAGCACTTGCGCAGCCAGCCCTTGCAATTGGTCCACGCAAGGCACTCGTACATAACAACCCAGATCGGTCACACGCAGTGCCAAGCGGTCATCGGGAATCGGGCCGAACAGGCCGACAAGCCCATCACCACACACCAGCAATACGGGGTGAGGATAGGAAGCGGGAGGTAAGGCGCAACCCTGCGCCAAAAGCAGGTCACCTGGGTATGCCTCTGGTCTTGAGGCACGCAACCAAGTGAGGAGCGCCGCGCACGCTATCGCTACCATGCAGAGCACCCGCCAGCCAGCGGCAAGAGGGACGATCGCCACGATCGCCAAGGCCAATGCAGCTGCCCATAAACTGAGGCCGCGAATCTGCTTGCGTGTCATAGGCGCCTCACACCAGGCCCGGCAGCAGCGAGGCAAGCGCCTCTGCCAGTACCCGGTCCAGCCCCCACCAGACACCGGCGAGAACCACGCTCGCGGCGACAACGTGCAGCACAGGTGAATGCAGCCAGAACAACGCTTGCCGCGAAGGGGTTTTACCTGCCCGCACCACTAGGCCTTGCGTGAGGTCGAACGGGGCAACTTGCGAGGTAAGAGCAGCCAGCAGTTGCTGGCGCTCCGGGTCATTGGCATCGCGATATCGCCCCAGGAAACCCAGCATCAACACCCGTTGAAAAACGGTGAGCACAAGCGGGTTGGCCGAAGGCTCTCCCAGCACCGAGCGTATTTCCTGATAAACAAACTCACCCGCCTGATGGGTATTGAAGAACCTGGCCTGCAAAGACTCTCTGGCCCAGGCGGCATGAGCCTCGTCCACCACGCGCGCGAGCACGGTTTCGTCCAGCAAGGCGCATTGGGCGTGGCTGATGAAATCGATGTTTCGCGCATCCAGCCCTGCCTCCACGAGTGCTTCTCGGACGCGTTCGACTTGCTCTACACAGCTGCTCCATAGCTCCGGCGAGCTGTGCACCTTGGCGCCCTGGCGCAACTCGATGACCAGCAGATAGGTGTCTTGCAGCAGCTCGTCGATGTTCAAGCGCGAGGCGAAGGGTTGCTCTATCCGCTTCATGCGCGCAGTACCGCAAAGAGTTCAAGCTTGAGGTCCGCGAACGTGCTCGGCACGTACAGCGCACAGACACCGTCGGCCAACATGGCCTGGCCCTTGGCATGGGCGAGATCGAGGGCGAAGTACTGATTCTCCAGCCGCAACGGAATTGCCGCCGGCACATGGCTGAGCGGCTGCAGGGGTACCCCCTCCAGCGCAGCGTTCACCAGGTGATCCACGTCCTGTGGCGCACCTACCTTGCACAGCCTGGGAAACTGGCTCTGCACCTGGGCAACGGGCAGCCGGCAACGAACCGACAGGTAGAAATCAGCGCCGTTGGGTTCGAGCAGGCGGGGGTCGTTCAAGCTGACCTGCCAACGGTTGGCACTGGGCTGCTCCAGCACCAGCGCCACGACCCGCGACGGCAGGCTCGCTTCCAGCAAGCTGGAAATGGTCCGCATCAAGGGCGGCAACACGGCTTCCAGGTTGCCGTGCTGGTACGGCGCAATGCTGCCGACATCCTGATCGAGCGAAAACGTCAGCAAACTCCCCGCCAACTGGATAAGGCATTGATACACCTGCTCGGGGTGCCGAGCGGGCTGGGCCTTGAGGTCTGCCAGCACTGGCTGGAAGGTGTTCAAGGCATTGAGTAGCCAGAACAAGGTGACATCCGCCACGGCAAAATCGGCCATGCGCTGGTTGCTTTCACGCCGCATGCCCATCAGCCGCTCTCGCTTGGCTGAAAGCTGCGTCAACAGGTTGTCCAACTGCGAAAGCAAACCTGGATGAGCATCGATACTCAGCAGCGGCGCAATGAACGCGCCATCCACCTCCCAACCACCCTGGGCGCCACGCACCAGGCGAGCCAGGGGGCATGTCAGGTAGTCGGCATTGTCATCATCAGCAAAACGCAGGCTCAAGGCGTGCTCAAGCACACCGATCGACTGCACTTCGTCACCGAACTGGTCCTGCACCTCGCGCCACACCTGGCGATAGCGCCTCGGACGATCCGCCGTACTGCCTTCGAACAGGCAGTTGTTGCCGTTGGCCTGCTCCAACGGCAAGGCCAACAGTACCGTTGCGCTTGGCGCATCCTCCAGCCGATGCGCAAGTTCGATCGCCGCGGGTAACGGGTCGATACGATCAGTGTCGATCAACGTGCCATCCGGCATGCAGAGGCGAATGCAAGCTGCCTTGAGTTTGCCGAGAAGTAGCGCGTCCTTATCGAACGCCACTGCCTGTATGCCCCAAGGATGAACAAGGCCCAGTTGCATACAGAAACGGTTGGCCCACGATTCGAGGCGGGATTGCTGTTGGAATTGTTGCGGCGACAACAGCATTCCCGAAGCCCATAACGGACGCGCAATATTCAAGGCATAGACTCCTGCAGCCGGGGTTACGATTTCGTCTTAGGCATTTGCGATACCAATGACAAGTTGATATCCATACCTTCCACTTGAAAGTGCGGCACAGCGAACAACTTGACCCGGAAGAAGCCAGGGTTGTCGTCAATGTCTTCGACGATCACCTTCGCCTCGCGTAAAGGATGTGAAGCTTGCAAGTCATCGCTCGGGTCGGTCATTTCAGTCACCAATCCGCCGACCCACTTGTTCAACTCCATTTCGAGCAAACGACGGTCTTTGGTCGTGCCAATGTTTTCTCGCTGGATCAGCTTCAAGTAATGGGCAATTCGCGACAGCAGGAAAACATAGGGCAAACGGGCGTTGATACGGCTATTGGCCGTCGCTTCGGCGGTATCGTAAATCGCGGGCTTATGCGCAGAGTTCGCCGAAAAGAAACACGCATAATCGCGATTCTTGTAATACGACAGCGGGATGAGGCCCAGGTTGGAGAATTCAAACTCACGGGTTTCTGGGATCATCACCTCGGAGGGGATTTTTACCTGGTTTCCCGTGCCCAGATCATAAAGATGAATCGGCAGGTCGCTGACCGCACCGCCCGACTGCGGCCCACGAATTTGCACGCACCATCCGTTGGCGATAAAGCTCTTGACCATATTGGCGGCGAAGGCAAACGTGGCGTTTACCCAGAGGTACTTGCCATGGTCGGGGCCTTTGACCTTTTCCACGTAATTGAAAGCCCGTACCGGGCGCGTATCCGGGCCGTAAGGCAAGCGGCCCAATACCCGTGGCATCAACAGCCCCACGTAGCGCGCATCGTCGCTGGCGGCAAAACTCTGCCACTTGATGTACTCGGCGCGGTCCATGTAGTTGCCGATGTCCTTGATGGCAGCAACCTCCTCCATGCTTTCCTTGCCAAAGAAAGCTGGCCCCACCGCTCCCAGGAAGGGCATATGCGCAGCCGCCGCCACTTTCGAGATGCTGCGCAGCAGCGCGATGTCTTGCGGGCTGCGGTCGAACTCATAGTTGGACACCGCAGCGGCGATGGGCTCGCCTCCGGGCGTGTCGTACTCCTGCGTGTAGGTATGCAGGTACAAGCCGCTCTGGGCGATTTCGGGTGCGTCGTCGAAATCCTGGACCAGGTGGGCTTTGCTGATATCCAGCAGTTCAATGCGCACGTTCTGGCGGAAGTCTGTCTGATCGACCAGTGACTTCGCGCCGCGCCAGGTTGATTCGACTCGCTGGAAGTCAGGGTGGTGCATCACCGCATCGAGCTGACGGCTGATTTGTGTATCCAGCGCTGCGATGTGCCTGTCGAGCAATGCCCTGTCGAGGCGCTCGACTTTCGACGACGCACCTTTGAGCAAATCGAGAAAGACACTGATGGATGCCGTCACGCGCTCGTCGGCACTCGCCTCCGAGAGCACCTCTACACTTTGAAACGCTTCAATCCCACCCATTTCGGCAAGCGGTTTGAGATTGATTCTTTCGAAAAGCGCGTGGTACACACCCTGACTTTCAGCCAATACCGTGCCGCTGCGCGTTTGCGCAGAAGTTTGTTTTTCGGACATTTCTAACTTCCTGTGATGGGGGCCAAGCGCGATCAATGCTCAGTGGGCGGCGCCAGTGCCGTCAGTTCGCTGCGCAGGGCTTCGCTCAATGTTTCATCCTTGAGGATGCGCTCCAGCTCGGTGCGAAACGTGGCGTTGTCCAGCACATTGGCTTTCAATTCACGCAATAGATTGCGCATCGCCAGAAGCGCCCGCAGCTGAGGAATTTGCCGCGCCACGTGTTCAGGCTCAAAATCCTTGATGCTTTGGAATTGCAACTCGACCGAGGTATCGGAGCCGTCGTCGACCAACGTGTTTTCAACCGCCATTTGCACCGCGGGCGAAAAGTCCGCCAGGACGTGATCGAAGTTATTCTTGTCGATATTGATTTTTGCTCTTTCTGCAAGGGGGCGCTGCTCCGCACCGTTGCTGTAATCCCCCATCAACATGAGTTTGAGCGGTAGCTCAACCTTGCGTTGTGCACCGCCCGTATGCAGATCCAGCTTGATATTGACGCGTGCCTTTGGCACTTCGCCCTGAAAACTCTTCGAAGCCATAACCCCTCCCGAAATTTGGCGGGCCTGATGATGTCGTTAGTTGAATATCGCTTCTTTCTAACGACAAGCGCCGCACCACCGGGTGACACCTTGGATGAAGTTTTCAAATCAATCTATAGTTGGGCCAAAAGATAGACCGGACCTACATTTAAAGGAAATTATTCCTACAGAAAATGTGTAGCAGGCAGTTATTGCGAAAACTTTCAATTGATTCACATCAATAAAAAGCGTCTGGAAGAAATTCAATAAAACCAGCGTCACTGAAACGTGAGGACGGTGATGACAGCGAAGGACAAAGAGAGGGCGTCATGTGAAGTGCTGGCGCCTGCCACGTTCGGTTTTGGCCCTGGCAGGCCAAATTCCAGGCACAAAAAAAGAGGCCCTGAGGCCTCTTCTTTGTGATCCCAGCGACGCACTGTGGATCGAATTTGGAGCGGGAAACGAG
>NZ_DJTF01000207.1:9645-20440 GCF_002438125.1 Pseudomonas sp. UBA6315 | reverse complement strand
GGAAGTGGGGCGCATTATAAGGGGATTCGAAGATGGGTCAAGGCTTAATTTCATTTATTTGAAACATTCCAGGAGAACGCAATATCCAGCCTACGGAACCGCCCTCCCCCCGCGCTGTACTACCCGAGGTACCCGCCGCGCCACAGCGGGTATGCGCAACATCATCAACAACCCACCAATCCCTGCATAGATCGCCCATTCCCGCAGATCCGAGCGAACGATCCACAAGAAGTGCAGCAGACCCAACCCGAGAATCACATACACCAGCTTGTGCAGCTTCTTCCAACGCGCGCCCAGCCGGCGCTGGCTATAGCGGTTGGACGTCACTGCCAATGCCAACAAACCGAGAAAGCCCAGTGAGCCCACTATTATGTAGGGCCGCTTGCGCAGCTCCACGCCCAGCTGCCCCCAGTCCAACCCCAGGATAAAGAACAGGTAGCAGAGGATATGTAGCACGATATAGGCAAAGCACCATAACCCGAGCTGGCGCCGCACCACGATCCAGCCCGACCACCCCGTCAGCTTCTGCAGAGGCGTCATGCTCAGCGTCACCAGCAAGAAGGTCAGCGCGCCCAAGCCCAGGCGATCCATCATGATCTTTCCAGGGTCCGGTCCCAGCAAGCTCATCGCCGCCTCGTACAACCACCACACCGGGAACAGGCACCCCATCATGAAGATGGCAAGTCGCAGCCAGGGATAGCGCATCAGTAGTTCTTCCGCAGGTCGAGCCCGGCATACAGCGACGCCACCTCATCGGCGTAGCCATTGAACATCTGGGTCTGGCGCACATTGGGACTGAACAGGCCACTCGGCAGCCGCCGTTCGCGCGCCTGGCTCCAGCGAGGGTGATCGACTTCCGGGTTCACGTTGGCATAGAAGCCATATTCGTCCGGCGCCAGGCCTTCCCAGGTCGTTTGCGGCTGTTCTGCCACCAGGCTGATGCGCACGATCGACTTGATGCTCTTGAAGCCATACTTCCAGGGCACCACCAAACGCAACGGCGCACCGTTCTGGTTGGCAAGCTCGCGCCCATACATGCCGACCGCCAGGATGGCCAAAGGATGCATGGCCTCATCCAGGCGCAGCCCCTCTCTATATGGCCAGTCGATCAAGGCGAACCCCGAACGCTGCCCCGGCATGTGCTGTGGGTCCTTCAATGTTTCGAAGCGCACGTATCGCGCCTTCGAAGTGGGCTCCACCTGCTTGAGCACCTGCGCCAACGGAAAGCCCAGCCAGGGGATGACCATCGACCAGGCTTCCACGCAGCGCAGCCGGTAGATGCGCTCTTCGAGCTGATAAGGTTTGACGAAATCCTCCAGGGCATAACGCCCCGGCTTGCCGACCTCCCCATCAATCACCACCGACCACGGCTCGGTCTTCAGGCTGCCACCGTTGGCAGCCGGGTCACCCTTGTCGGGCCCGAACTCGTAGAAGTTGTTGTAGTGGGTGGCATCCTTGAAGGGTGTGATCGCCTCGCCATTGACCATCACCGCCTGCCATTGCGCGGCCGCGAGCTTGTCGTTGAACCAGGCTGGGGCGGCACCTGCCTCCACATCCGCATAGCGCGAAGCCTGCGCCGCTCGCGCCGCCAGCGGCATGGCACCCAGGGCAAGCCCCGCCAGGGAGCCACCCAACAGCGTGCGACGAGAAAGATAGAGGCCTTCGGGGGTGATCTCCGATGCCTTGCAGTCGGACGACCTGGGTAGCTTGATGAGCATGACGGCTCCACAGCACTGGATGGGGGATACCAGTAAGACTATGGAGCCGGAGGGTTATTCCAGCATTAAAACTTTTTTCAGGCTTTGCGACGACGCCCGCGCAGCAGGTACTGGATCGGCCCCGAAGCTGCGTAGGCGAGGAACACCAGCAGCAGGATACGGGGCGGGTCGCTGAACACTACGGCAAACACCAGCACCACCGCCAGGATCGCCACGAACGGCACGCGCCCCTTGAGGTCCAGCTCCTTGAAGCTGTTGTACTTGATGTTGCTGACCATCAGCATGCCCGCTGCAGCCACCAGCAGTGCCACCAGGAACGACAGCTTGGAGCCCTGGATGCCATAGTCACTGAACGCCCACACGGTACCAGCCACCACGCCGGCGGCTGCCGGGCTGGCCAGGCCGATGAAGTAGCGCTTGTCGGCAGTGCCGACCTGGGTGTTGAAGCGCGCCAGGCGCAACGCGGCACCGGCCACATAGATGAAGGCGACCATCCAGCCGACCTTGCCCATGTCGCCCAGGGCCCAGCCGAATGCCAGCAAGGCCGGCGCCACACCGAAGGCAACCATGTCCGACAGCGAGTCGTACTCGGCACCGAAGGCGCTCTGGGTATTGGTCATGCGGGCCACACGGCCATCGAGGCCGTCGAGCACCATGGCGACGAAAATGGCGATGGCGGCAAAGGCAAAATACTTGCTCGCCTCGCGTGGGTCGCCAGCGCTCTGCGCGCTCATGGAACTGATGATGGAATAGAAACCGGCAAACAGGTTGGCGGTGGTGAACAGGTTGGGCAGCAGATAGATGCCGCGGTGGCGCACCTTACGGCCTTCTGCGTCATGCCCTTCTTCAACGTGCTCATCGACAGGTAGCAGGCTTTCGGCGTCGGAGGGCTTGTTCGGCTCTTCGGGACGTTCGCTCATGGAGGGTACCTTGCAACAGGATGGAAAATGTTCGACACGGGCCTGCAAAACAGGTTCTGACAGCAGGCCACTGGTCTGCTTTATACCAGAAGCTGACTGCCAGAACGAAAAAACGCGGCCGAAGCCGCGTTTTTCATCTTTCGATAAGACTTAGTTCTTGGTCTTGTCGACGATTTTGTTGGCCGAGATCCACGGCATCATCGAACGCAGTTGCTCGCCGATGATCTCGATGCCGTGAGCGGCGTTGTTGCGGCGCTTGGCGGTCATCGATGGGTAGTTGGTAGCGCCTTCGGAGATGAACATCTTCGCGTACTCGCCGTCCTGGATGCGCTTCAGAGCATTGCGCATGGCCTTGCGGGATTCTTCGTTGATGACTTCCGGGCCGGTGACGTACTCACCGTATTCGGCGTTGTTGGAGATCGAGTAGTTCATGTTGGCGATGCCGCCTTCGTACATGAGGTCAACGATCAGCTTCAGCTCGTGCAGGCACTCGAAGTAGGCCATTTCCGGCGCGTAGCCAGCTTCGACCAGGGTTTCGAAACCGGCTTTGACCAGCTCGACGGTACCGCCGCAGAGAACGGCCTGCTCACCGAACAGGTCGGTTTCGGTCTCGTCCTTGAAGGTGGTTTCGATGATGCCGGTACGGCCGCCGCCAACGCCCGAAGCGTAGGACAGTGCAACGTTCTTGGCGTTGCCCGAGGCGTCCTGGTAGATAGCGATCAGGTCAGGGATGCCGCCGCCTTTGACGAACTCGGAGCGAACGGTGTGGCCCGGGGCTTTCGGGGCGATCATGATCACGTCCAGGTCGGCACGTGGAACGACCTGGTTGTAGTGGATCGAGAAGCCGTGGGAGAAGGCCAGGGTAGCGCCCTTCTTGATGTTCGGCTCGATCTCGTTCTTGTACAGCGCGCCCTGGAACTCGTCCGGGGTCAGGATCATCACCAGGTCGGCCGCAGCGACAGCGGTGGCAACGTCGGCAACTTTCAGGCCGTGGGCTTCTGCCTTGGCAACGGTGGCCGAACCTTTACGCAGACCGACGGTAACGTCTACACCGGAGTCTTTCAGGTTGCACGCCTGGGCGTGGCCCTGGGAACCGTAACCGATGATGGCGACTTTCTTACCCTGGATGATGGAAAGGTCGCAGTCTTTATCGTAGAAAACTTTCATGAAAATACCCCTGGTTATATCTCGGCCCCTGCGGAGCCATCGCTAATTTTTGAATTTAGATGCTGAGCACTTTGTCGCCACGGGCAATGCCGGTGACGCCACTGCGCACGGTTTCGAGAATCGATGCGGTGCCGATGGCCTGGATGAAGCTGTCCAGTTTGTCGCTGGTACCGCTCAGTTGTACGGTGTACACGCTGGCGGTCACGTCGACGATCTGGCCACGGAAGATATCCGTGGTGCGCTTGATCTCGGCACGCTGTGCACCGGTGGCCTTGACCTTGACCAGCATCAGTTCACGCTCGATGTGAGCGCTTTCCGAGAGGTCGACAAGCTTGACCACTTCGACCAGCTTGTTCAGGTTCTTGGTGATCTGTTCGATCACTTCGTCATGGCCAACGGTGGTCAACGTCAGACGCGACAGGGTCGGGTCTTCGGTCGGCGCCACGGTCAGGCTTTCAATGTTGTAGTTGCGCTGGGAGAACAGGCCGACCACGCGGGACAGAGCACCGGGTTCGTTTTCCAGCAGCAGGGAAATGATGTGCCGCATATCAGGTACGCTCCGTCTTGCTCAGCCACATGTCACGCATCGAGCCATCCTTGATCTGCATCGGATAGACGTGCTCGGTACGGTCGACCGCGATGTCGATGAACACCAGGCGGTCTTTCATCGCGAACGCTTCTTCGAGCTTGGGCTTGAGGTCCTTCAGGCTGGTGATGCGGATGCCCACATGGCCATAGGCCTCGGCCAGCTTGATGAAGTCAGGCAGCGACTCGACGTAGGAATGCGAGTGACGGCCGTTGTAGGCCATGTCTTGCCACTGGCGGACCATCCCCAGCACACCGTTGTTCAGGTTGACGATCTTCACCGGCAGGCCGTACTGCATGCAGGTGGACAGCTCCTGGATGTTCATCTGGATGCTGCCTTCGCCAGTGACGCAGGCCACGTCCTGATCCGGGAAGTTGAGCTTGACGCCCATGGCCGCCGGGAAACCGAAGCCCATGGTGCCCAGGCCACCGGAGTTGATCCAGCGGTTCGGCTTGTTGAAGCGGTAGTACTGCGCCGCGAACATCTGGTGCTGGCCCACGTCGGAGGTGACGAAGGCATCGCCCTTGGTCACTTCGCAGAGGGTCTCGATCACCGCCTGAGGCTTGATGATGTTGCCGTCACCCTTGTCGTAGGGGAACAGGTCGCCCGTGCCGCGCCATTCGTCGATCTGCTTCCACCAGGCATCGATGGCCGCCTTGTCAGGCTGCTCGCCGATTTCCTTGAGGATGCCGAGCATTTCGCTGAGCACGCTGTCGACCGGGCCGACGATCGGCACATCGGCCTTGATCATCTTCGAGATCGACGCAGGGTCGATGTCGATGTGGATGATCTTGGCGTTCGGGCAGAACTTGGCCGGGCCGTTGACCACACGGTCATCGAAGCGCGCACCGACGGCGAAGATCACGTCGGCATGGTGCATGGCCATGTTGGCGGTGTAGCTGCCGTGCATGCCGAGCATGCCGAGGAACTGGCGATCGGTACCCGGGTAGCCGCCCAGGCCCATCAAGGTGTTGGTGACCGGCAGGTTCAGCGACTTGGCGATCTCGGTCAGGGCTTCGGAGCCGCCACCGAGGATCACGCCACCGCCGGAGTAGACGATCGGGCGCTTGGCGGCCAGGAGCATCTCGGCAGCCTTGCGGATCTGCCCGGAGTGGCCACGAACCGCTGGGCTGTAGGAGCGCAGCTTGACCTTCTTCGGATAGACGTATTCGAATTTTTCGGCCGGGTTGGTCATATCTTTTGGAATGTCGACCACGACCGGACCTGGGCGACCGGATTGCGCCAGGTAGAAGGCTTTTTTCAGAACTTCGGGGATCTCGGTGGCATGTTTGATCATGAAGCTGTGCTTCACGATCGGCCGCGAGATGCCGATCATGTCGGTTTCCTGGAAGGCATCGGTACCCACCATGGTGCTAGGCACCTGGCCGGAGAGGATGACCATCGGGATCGAGTCCATGTAGGCGGTGGCGATGCCGGTGATGGCATTGGTCGCGCCTGGGCCAGAGGTCACCAGTACCACGCCGGCCTTGCCGGTGGCACGGGCATAGCCGTCGGCCATATGGGTGGCGGCCTGCTCGTGACGAACCAGGATGTGCTCGACTTCCGGTTCCTTGAACAGGGCATCGTAAACATGCAGGAGAGCACCACCAGGGTACCCGTAGATGTGCTTAACGCCTTCGTCACGCAAGAAGCGGACGACCATCTCAGCGCCAGATAAAAGCTCCACGTTGTTCACCTCTAAAACGCCAGAATACCGTCCCTAGTGGACGGGTCTTAATAGGTTTACTGCCAAGCAGAGCACGAGCGAACGTCAGCACTGACTGAGCAAGTATTGGGAGCGCCCCAGAGTGTTGCGGGGTTTTCCCACCCAGCGCGAGGTAACGCGTTGCGGGGTGTAACAGGTCGGCGCGGGTGTGCGCCTCATGATCTGCTTAGCGGGTCTGCTTCTGGCAGTCCCTCTACAGCGGAATCTGGATTCTTGTGATTTGCCGCCTACAAGTCAAGAAAAATTATTGCCAATTTTTCCCCAAGATGAATTCCTGCCACCACTAAAAACCAACTCAGCAGCAGAAAAAATAAGATTTCCATAAAAAAGGGCCACAATCTGCGGCCCCTGACGGAAAAAGAGAAGAAATCAGGCGGAAGGAGCGATCAATTGATCAAACTCTGCTAGCAGGCGACGTAGCTCGCGGCTCTGCTCCGGACGGTCGGCAAACACCGTCTCGGCCATCACCAGGATTCCGGAAGCATTGGGCAGCGGCTGGCCCAGCTCGATGATGATCTTCATGCGCGGCAGGAAGATCCACTGCAGCCACTGCTCCAGGCTCAGGGTGTCGACCGCGAACGGCACGGTGCTGGCCAGGGCCTCGTCGCTTGGCGGCTCGTCGTCCCACCAGCCTTGCACCTGCAGCTCACGCTCGATCAGCAGCAGGTGGTCGACGATATCCAGGATACGTTGCTCGATCATCAGGAATTGACCCTTGCCTTCTGCCGGGCCAGCGCGGCGCCAGCACTGTCACCCTGCTTCTCGCGGGCCTGGGCGATGGTGTTCCACAACTCGGCCTGCAGGTCGGGGCGGCCGTTGGCGTAGGTCAGCGCGCGGCGTGCCAGCTGCTCGGCCTGGGCCGCGTCACCCTGCGACAGGCGCACCTGGGCCAGGCGGTACAGCACTTGCGGCTCGCGAGGGGCGATGCGCTGGGCACGCTCCAGGCTCGACGCGGCACCGTTGAAGTCGCCGCTGCCCTGTTGCGACTGGGCGGTGGTCAACAGCGCCAGCACCGGGCCATCGAGTTGCTCGTCAGCCGACAGGCCGCCGGAAGCCGCGTTGCTGCGCGGGATGCCGGTCGGTGCGCTGGTGGCCGCAGGCGTGCTGTTCATCGAAGCGATGTCGAACGGCTCGTCGGCGATCGGGTTGGGGTTGGTGGTCATCGGCGCACTGCCGACCGGCCCGCTGGTAATCGGCCCCGGGGTGATCGGCGCGGCGCTGATCGGTGCAGCGCCGTTGCCCGCCGGGAAGGTCTGGATGCCCGTGGCGCCAGCGCCCTGCGGGATCATCACGGTCACCCCGGAGTCTTCCGGCAGCGATTGCGCCTGCGCCGTGCCGTTGGCCATGCCCGCCGCCGAGCGGTTGGCCGTGACCCGTTCACTGTTGGACACCCGGGTACTCGAATCGACCACCGGGATATTACCGCGCTGCACACTGGAGCAACCCTGGAGCACAGCCAGCGCCGTCAAGGCAGGAAACAGCCACTTATTCACGTCACACCTCATCAATGCAGCCAGTGCTTAATTCATCCAGCCTTTGACCCAGTCCATGACCGATTCCGCTGGATTCTGCTCGCCGCCACAGGTTGCCCCGGCAGGCGGTTCGCTGCCGCGAATATACGGCATCTGCACCGCTCCCGGACAGCTTCCGTCGGAACCCCGGCCGCTGTAAGGGTCGATCCAGGCCTGCACCACGTTGTCCGGTTGCGGCATGTCCAGCGGCAGCGGGTCGGCCTTCTTCATGAAGCTGGTCCAGACCTGCAGCGCACCGGTGGCGCCGGTGAACGGCGTCTTGCCGTTGTCGTCGCGGCCCATCCACACCACCGCCAGCAGGTCCTGGCTGAAGCCGGAGAACCAGCTGTCACGCGAGTCGTTGCTGGTACCGGTCTTGCCCGCCAGGGTCAACGAACTGGGCAGCACGTTGTACACCGAACGGCCGGTACCTTCGCGCATCACCCGCTGCATGGCGTTCTGCACCAGGTAGATCGAACCCGGGTCGAAGGTCTGCTGGATCTGGAACGGGTAGCGCTTGAGCGGCTCGCCTTCGGCGGTCAGCACGCTGCGGATACCCCGCATCGGCGTATTGAAACCACCGTTGGCGATGGTCTGGTACATGGTTGCCACCTGCATCGGCGACATGCCGCCGGCACCCAACAGCATCGCCGGGTACGCCGGCCAGTCCACCTTCACGCCGAGCCGGCCGATGGTCTTGATGACATTGGGCACGCCCACCTCAAGGCCGAGCTTGGCGGTCGACAGGTTGTAGGAATTGGCCAGCCCTTGGTACAGATAAATGGTGCCGTGCGGGCGGCGGTCGTAGTTCTGCGGGCGCCACACCTGGCCGTCGGCGCCTTTGACCGAGAACGCCTCGTCCTGCACCCAGCTGGTCAGGGTGTACTTGCTTGGTTGCTCCAGCGCGGTCAGGTACACCGCCGGCTTGACCAGCGAGCCGATCGGCCGCACGGCATCGATGGCGCGGTTGAAGCCGGCAAAGCCGGACTGGCGGCTGCCGATCAGCGCCTGCACTTCACCGGTTTCCGGGTTGGTCACCACCATCGCCGACTCGACCTGGTCAGAGCCCTTGCGCCCGGCCAGGCGCTTGAAGGTCTCGTTCATCGAGCTCTCGGCCTTCATCTGCAGGATCGGGTCGAAACTGGTGAAGATGCGCAGGCCTTCTTCGGTCAAGTCTTCATCCCGGTAATCCTGACGCAGCTGGCGCTTGACCAGGTCGAGGAAGGCCGGGAACGAGCTGTCGGCCAGGCTGCCACGCTTGGTCACGCCAAGCGGCATCTTCTTCGCCGCGTCAACGACTTCCTGGCTGGCCACGCCCTGCTCGGCCACCAGGTCGAGGACCAGGTTGCGCCGTGCCAGCGCACGCTCCGGGTAACGCCGCGGGTTGTAGTAGGAAGGCCCCTTGACCATGCCCACCAGCAAGGCGATCTGGTGCAGCTTGAGCTCCGACAGCGGCTGGCTGAAGAAGAACTGGCTGGCCAGGCCGAAGCCGTGCACCGCGCGCTGGCCATCCTGGCCGACGAACACTTCGTTGAGGTAGGCCTCGAGGATTTCGCGCTTGTCGTAGTGCATTTCCAGCAGCACGGCCATCATCGCTTCGGTCAGCTTGCGGCTGAGGCTGCGTTCGCTGGTCAGGTAGAAGTTCTTCACCAGCTGCTGGGTCAGGGTACTGCCGCCCTGGCGCATGGAGCCGGCCGAGGTGTTGACCCAGACCGCCCGGGCGATGGACTTGGGCGACACGCCAAAGTGGCTGTAGAAGTCGCGGTCTTCCGTGGCCACCAGGGTTTCGAGCAGGTACGGCGGCACCTGGTCGATCTTGATGAGGATGCGGTCCTCGAGGTTTTTCGGGTAGATACCGCCGATCATCAGCGGCTCCAGGCGAACCACATCGAGCTTGCCGCCATTGGCCCCCGAGAGCCCCGCCACGTAGTCGCCGGAGAAACGCACGCGGACGAACTGCGCCGGCTCCATGCCCTCGTAGAACTGGAAGCCACGGGTATTGAGGTCGACGTTGTTGCCATTGACCGCCGCCGCGCCCGGCCCGTTGGCCGCGCTCTCGCGCCGATAGCCCAAGGCATCGAGCTCGGTGAGGAAGTCGTTCTTGCTCAGTTTCTGGCCGACGAACAGCTCCAGCGGCCGGGCATACACCTTGGCCGGGATGGTCCAGCGCTTGCCGGAGAACTTCTCCTGCACGACGGCATCGAGGTAAACCGCGAAGCCGGCAACGATCACCAGGCCGACCAGGCTGAGCTTCAAGGCCCAGCCCAGCCAGGCGCGCGAGCGGCCGGTCGGGCGTTTCTGAGGGGTACGGGGATTTCGGGTTCGAGTCATGGCGGCGGATTATACGCACTTTGCAAAGGCTGGGCAGGCGCCCTCTGGCGGTATGCAGGGGCGGCACCATTGACCATAATGGCGCCTTCGAATTCCCTGCCCCCGGAAGGATTTCCCGTGAGCCAAGCCTTGATCACTGCATTGCAGAACCCTGCCCTCTACTCTCACCCCGTGGACGGGTTCCAGCTCATCGAGACGCACATCTCCTGGGTCCTGCTGACGGGCGAGTACGCCTACAAGATCAAGAAGCCGATGAACTTCGGCTTCCTCGACTTCACCGCGCTGAGCCAGCGCAAGCATTTCTGTAACGAAGAGTTGCGCCTGAACCAGCGCCTGACCGAGGGCCTGTACCTCGACGTGCTACCGATCACCGGCAGCGCCGAAGCTCCGCAGCTCGGCGGTGAGGGCGTGGCAATCGAGTACGCCCTGAAGATGCGCCAGTTCCCCCAGAGCCAGATGCTCAGCACCCTGCAGGCCAATGGTGAACTGAACGCCAGCCACATCGACCAGCTGGCCCGGCAGATCGCCGAATTCCATCTGCAGACCCCCAAGGTGGCCGCCGAGCAGCCCTACGGCTCGCCGGAAAGCGTGATGGCGCCGGTCGAGCAGAACTTCGAGCAGATCCGCCCCTTCCTCAGCGACAAGGCCGACCTGCAGCAGCTGGACAACCTGCAGGCCTGGGCCCGCAGCAGCTTCGATCGCCTCCAGGGCCTGTTCGCCGCGCGCAAGGCCAATGGTTTCACCCGCGAGTGCCATGGCGACATCCACCTGGGCAACGCCACCCTGATCGACGGCAAGGTGGTGATCTTCGACTGCATCGAGTTCAACGAGCCGTT